>JAAEQG010000052.1 GCA_024231775.1 bacterium | reverse complement strand
TGGTCAGCAGGTTGTCCTCGTACTCATAATGCGTCGTGCGGTCTGCCGCGTCGGTGTAGGCGGTCCTGTTGTTCTGCCCGTCGTACACCATCGCCGTCGTGTGCCCCTGCGCGTCGGTGATGGACGAAAGTTGGCCGCAGCAAGAGTTCCAATCCATCTGCGTCAGGCGGCCCAGCGCGTCGGTCGAACGCTCGCGCCGGAAATCCCAGTTGTAGTAGAAGTCCTGCGCGTACTCGACGTCGTCTGCCACGCTCACTTTTTCGACGAGCGTGCCGAAAAAGTCATAGCTGTGGACGCGCACCCGCTCCGCTTCGGTGATGGTCGTCTCGTGCTCACCGTAATCGAGCTCCAGCGTCACCCCCGCGCCATTCTCCTGGAAGGTCGCCCGCTAGATTGTCTTCCCATCCACCGTCGCCGTGACGTAATCGGTGCGCTCGACGAGGTTCTCTGCCGGGTCGTTCACCTCGTGCAGCAAGGTGATGCTCTCGCCCGCGCCGAGGGGAATCGAGGTATAGGCGTAGGTCCAGGCGGACTTGAGCGTGTCGGTGACCAGGGTCAGGTTGTCCGCGTCAGCGTCATAGTCATAGTGCACCGTGCGATCGATGGGGTCGCGTACCTCGATCAGACGGCCCTCGCCGTCGTACTCGAAGGCCAGGAAGCGTTCCCCAGTATCGTCCTCGACTCGCGTCAACTGCGCGCCGTCGTAACTGAGGGTCACGGTGTTCCCCCGCCGGTCGCGGATCTCGTGCAGCAGTCCGTCAGCGTCAAAGACGCGCACCGTCTGGTCGGCAGAGGTGAGGGTATAAGTGGTCACGACGCTGCCCGTGGTCGTCGTCGACAGCGTCGTCTGCGCGCCGGGGTAGGGGGTGTAGGTACCGTCGCCGTTGTCCGCCAGCCGCAGCCAACTCCCGCCGGGCAGCCGCACGGTCACGTAGGGCCGGTAGTAGAGCGTCGAGCGGGCCAGCGCCGTGTCGGTGATGGTGGCGGTGAAGAAGGTCCCGCTCGCGGGACCGGGGAACAGCCGCATCGCGTAATTGTGCGTCCAGCCCGGCCCCAGCGGGTCGGTGATCGTGCCGGTGTAGCTCAACACGTTCGAGCTGTTGTAATTCCGTTCCAGCCGCAGCGGAGCGCCCGCCGTGGGGATAGAGAGGTCCGTGACCGCGTACCCATAGTTGCCGCTGCGAGTATTGATCGGGCCGCCGATGCAGCCCTGCTTGTCGCAGGCCGAAGCGTCTGGGCACTCGTTCCCGTTGAGGCCTTGCAGGTCGTTGTCAAAGATATTCTCCCCGCCGTCGCAGTAGAGCAAGGTAGAGAGCGCCATCCCTTTATAGTCCAGGTGCTCGCAACGCACCTTCAGATCGGTGAAGCGTCCGTGGTGCGATACGGCGATCATCCAGCCGCCCAGCACCGTGCTACTCGGCGGCAGGTCTCCAAAGTCCAGCAGCATGTCGCCCGGCTGCACTGTGTCGTTCTCAAAGGTGCCCGCGATGGTAAAGCTGACCGGTTCCTCCAGTTGGTTCTCGAGCACCGGGTGGGCGGTGGCGATGCGCAGGTTTCGCGCTGTGCCCGCGCCGGTGTTCCTGGCTTGCACGCCCAGGAGGAACGCCTCCCCCTCGCGCACGTAACGGGGCATAAAGTACTCGATGTGCACCTCCGGCTGCGGCTGGACGAGGATCGTCTCTGGCAGGCTGGTCATCGTGTGCCAGACATCGCCCACCTTGTAATCTATCGTGGCCTGCAATAGGTAGGTCTTTGGCTCCGCGATGTCGATATCGGCCGGTACGATGGTCCACTGCCGCACCAGTTCGCCGCCTTGCGCAAGGTAATCAACGTACGTCTCTGTCGGCGTGATGGTGAAATGATCGGGCCGCGACACTCCGCTGGAATCAGTGGCCGTGATGCACACACTCAGTTCAGCCAGGTTCGTTATCACGTTGCTGAGCGCCAACTCTGCCAGAAAAGCCTGTCGTTCCAGCACGGCGTGCTGGCTCAACTTTAGCTGCACGGTCGTCGATCCATCGCCATCGCCAAAGGGAGGCGATTCCACATTGGGGAAGGAAGGGGATGGTCCTTTGTAGGTTCCTACGGCGACGCCACCGCTGCCGCCTCCCCAACCCCAATCCCATCCCCCGTCGCTGGGACAGCCAGTGCTGACCCGCACGGGCGCGCGGCCATCGAGTACATCGTCACCCGAGGCCGTGACCCAACCCTCGGCGAAGGTGTCCGCGGGCACCGTGACGTTGAAGGGAAAGATCAGCGTCCCGTCTGCACCGAGGGTTGGCGGAACTGGCGACGTGATGTCGAAAGTGACGCCTCCAACGTTAACCACGACCTGCACGTCATTTACAGGGAACTCCGACGAGGGGTTACGCACCTGGATTTCGCCGCTCGCGCTCGCTGTTCCCCCTTCCCCGCAATCATCTGCCACCACGTCCAGCGGCAATACTCGCAAGCGATCGGCGTCAAAGGTCAGGTTCACCGTGACCTCGTATTCGTCGGTGATTTCGGTCTCCTTGACCTCCCACTCGACGTCAAAATGCAGTCCCGTCAGCGTCACGTGCTCCAGGTGAGTCCCGCCTGGCGACACCTCGGCATCCTGGGTGACCGCTTCATACTCCCCGGCGTCCACGTGATAGGCGTACCGGCCGGCGGGGATGCCCTCGAAGGTGGCCACACCGCCAGCGCCGGTCTCTCCGACAAAACTCGCGTAGTGAGTGTGCGTGATCACCTGGGTGTCCGTCACCCCCTCCTGGCTCACCAGCGCCACCCGCGCTCCATCCAGGGGCGCGCCTTCCTCGTCGACGACCTGCAATTGCAGCGTGCCTGTCTCGTGGCTGCCCGCGTAGACGGTGAGCGCGAAGCGAGTCGGCGGGATGGCGGCGCCCGTCACGTTTACGTAATGGTAGGTCACTGGATCGGTCAATGTGACCGGCGGTCTGGCAAAGATCGTCACCGAGATCGCCTGCCCGGCCGTCAACGCACTGGCCGAGCCGATCACGCCCACGTAAATCCAGTCCACCGGAGACATCACCTGTATATTCTCTGCCCATCCCTGGCCCACGTTGCGGATCGCCGCCTCGACCGAGCCAGTCTCCCCCGGCTGCACATAGATCTCTGGATAGAATGGCTCTGGCATCAGGAGCGGCGACCCGGTCAGGGTGATCCTGACGGTCTTGGTCACCTCTACCGTGATCACGCCGGTGGCCGCGGCGGAACCCGTCGCAAAGACGGTATAGGTGTAAGCACCCGTCTCCAATCCTTCCAACGTGACTTTGCCTTCTTCGTCGTCCGTCTGCCCCCAGGCGTCCTGATGGATGGTCTTGGTCACTCCTTCCGTGACCAACGCACTCGGATCGTGATGCACCAGGTAGACGCTGGCACCGGTCACCGGAGTGGAAGTCTCGGTCATCACGACCGAGACGGTCAGCGCGTAGGTGTTGCTCACCACGCGCACCGAGAGCGCCGCGCCCGTCTCTTCTGCATTGTCCGCGTTCACCAGCACCGGGTCGCGGTAGATGCCCACGTCCAGATCAGCCGATGGGGTACACGTCACGACGATGGTTTCGCTCAATCCTGCTCCCAGGTTCAGCGGAGTGGTCGGCGTCACGGTGATCCAACCGGTGTGCAGCGGCGCAGAGATGACGACGTTGTGGGCGTCCGCCGTGCCCACGTTCTCTATCTCTAGCGTCAGCGTCTTGGTCGTCCCGCGCTGCACGATCAGTTCGGAGTAGGAGGGGGTCACCTCCAACTCCGGCTGCGGCCATTGGATCGTCGTCGCCGCCGTGTCCACGTTGTCGGAAGTGTCTACTTCTGTGGAGGTGGTGGTAGCCGTTACTATGTTTGTCGGTTGCGCCTGGTATGCCATCGTCGCCGTCACTACCAGGTCGAAGCTCACCTGTGCGCCCATCGCCAGGTCGTCGTTCAAATGCCAGGTTAGCGTCTGGCCCGCCTGTACAAAGTTGAAGGAAGAAGGCGCTGTGTGCGTGATGTATTTCATCCCCTCCGGCAGCGTGTCGGTCACGACGACGCCTACCGCGTCGATATCGCCCTCGTTGCTGATCGTGAGCGTGTAGGTGATCCGTGTCCCGGCCATCGCCGTCGCCGGTCCCTCTTTCATCACGTACAAGTCCGCCGCCGCGATAAAGACGACCGTCGCCGTAGGCACCAGCCGCACGTAATCGCCGGCCCAGGCCCCGATCGTCTTGGTTCCCGGTTCCGTCGCGGTCAGGGTGGCCGTCACCACGCCGTTGGCGTTCGTCGGCCCGATCCCGATGAATTTCTGTGTGTCTGAAAAGGGGTCGCCGTTGATATAGCAACCCGTGCACTCTTCGCCTATGGGGATCGTCAGGCTGGCCGCTTTTCCCTCCACTAGCACTTCGTCCGTGGTCACCAGCGTCACCGTGATGGTCGCTGATTGTATCCCGTTGGCCACGATGTCCGTCAGCGGCCACGCCGTCACGGTGGACAGGAGTGGGTCCACCCGGTTCAGGTAGACGGTGCCGTACTCGCCATCCTCAGCACTATCAGACCCGATGCCACCGACGACTTGGATGGTTCCGCTGTAGCTGTTGGTCATAGCACGGATGGCGATACAGCCACCTGCTCCACCACCACCCTCACCAAATCCGGTATCCCCACCATTACCACCGTTGGCCCGAATTGTTCCGCTGCCGGTGATGACCAAGGTCTCTATCCAAATGGATCCGCCAGAGCCGCCACCACCTCTTTTGGTTATACCGTCCGTGATGCCAGCGCTGCCATCGGCTGAGAGAGTACCGCTAAGGGTAAAAGTCTCGGAGACGACCAGGTGCATAGCGCCGCCACCTTTGCCTCCATACCCGACACGGCCTCCTCCACTGCCAAGAGCTTCAGGCCAGTAAAGATCGTCGTAGTAAGGATCTCCGCCGGCCACCGAGTTGCTGTCGTTGCCACCATATCCACCGTGCCCGGCGCCGCCGCAGCAACTATTGGGCGCGCCCGGGCCGGATTGAGCACTGTAACCCTGCTCATCCGCCAAGATCGTCCCATCCTTGGCGACGGTGAGATTGTTCAAGTGCAGTTCTACACCCCAATCGTCGGTATAGTCGAGGTTTTGAGTAATGTGGGACGCTAGGGTCAATACCCGTGAATGAATCAGGGTCAATTGTTGACTGACAGTCACATAGGCATTTCTGTCTGAGAATTATCCGGCAAAAGGTCGAGCAGGTCAAAAAACCGGCTAATTCTTGCAGCAATTGACACATTACACGCATTTGGG
>JAAEQG010000051.1 GCA_024231775.1 bacterium | reverse complement strand
TTGGCTTTGGTGGGGCTTTCGACGACGATCAAGTTCGACATCTGTGAGTTTCTGTCGGGTCAATTCCCGCCGAGTCTCTCCGCCGCTTTTGCCAGGTCATCCTCGTTGGGCTCGCTGTACCGCCTCGTGGTGTCGAGCCGCGAGTGGCCCAGGAAGGTCGCCGCCGTCACCAGGTCCACGTTCGGATCTCGCACCAACTGCGTCGCCACGGTATGGCGGAACGAGTGAGGAGTCACGTCTTGCACCCTCGCCAGGGCGGCGTACTTTTTCACCGCGTACCACACCGCGTAGGCGCTCATCCCTCCTCCCTTCTGCGACAGGAACAGCGATTCGTCGGCCCGCGCGGAAGGAAACCGGGGCAGTGGTTCCTGTGGGTCGAACCCCCGTTCCTCCAGGTACTCCCACAGCGCCCGCCGGGCCTTTGCGTGCACCGGGACCTCTCGCTGTTTTCGACCCTTTCCCTTCAGCGCCCGCACCGTCACCCAGCCGTGCCTCTCTCCCAGGTCCAGGTCGCCCAGCTTGAGCTCCGCCGCCTCCGATGCCCGCAGTCCTGTCGCCGTCAATAGCTCCAGGAGCGCCGCGTCCCGCTCGTTGCCATTCAAACGCGCCTGGCGCAG
>JAAEQG010000050.1 GCA_024231775.1 bacterium | reverse complement strand
GGGGTACGTGTCTCCACGCGGTTCGTAACGCCGAATCTGATTGAGGGCGGTATCCAGGACGTACAAGCGGCCATCGTAGGTGCTGATGGCCCTGGGGGACTCGGGCGGCATGCCGAGAAAGGACCGCTGCAACTGGATCGCGCCCCCTTCGCCCTCCCAGGTGGGGTCATAGCTGACCAACGCGCCGTCCTGTTCGAGGATCAGCAGGCCGCTCGTCTGCCGCCCGCCTGCCAGGTCAACCCAGACAAAGTCCACCATGTCGCCCACCGTTCCTTCTCCGATGGATTGGTCTTTTCTGACGATGGTCATACCGCCAGGCTCGACCAAGCCGTTTCCGGCCTGGTTCAGGGTCAGGCGAGACACCCATCCACCGGCCGGGTCGAGGACAAAGATCATCTGTCCGTGAACGACCAACCGGCGTGGGATATCGCCGCCCGGCCCAAAATCCATCAGCAGGATGGGCTGCAAGCGCACGATGCCGTCGAGCGAGTCGAGAGCAGTCTGGGCCTGTGCTTGCAGCGCGGCGGCGACCTGATCGTCGGGGCGCAGTTCGGCGGCGGCGGTGGCGTGCTCCAACGCGGTTCCCCAGTGGGAGCGAGACAATTCAGACCCGCTCCCGACGGCCTGGGCCGACCCGACGGCTTGTTCGGCCTGTTTGACGAGTCCATTAAAGCGTGCATCGGTCCCAAACACCCGGTAGGCCATCGTCACTGTGACGGCCAGCACAAGCGGAATGCCAATCGCGACCGCCATCATCACGGTCCGATTCTCCTGGGGGACCGGACGGGCAGAACGGGGGGGAGGGGCCGAGCGCGCCCGGCGGCGTGCTTGCCTTCTGGAAGCGGGCAGCATGCGCCGGAACAGTGTGCTCGCCCCGCCGACCACGAGTCCACCGGCAGTGGCGAGTCCGCGCCCCGTGGAACGGGCGATGCCTTGTACTCGTTCTCCCAGGCCAGGCCCCGGCTCGCGCTCGTACGGTATCTCTTGTTCTTCCATCACCTCTTCTACAAACTCGGGTGGAGGTGGCTCAGATGTCTCAACTTCCCGGACGGACGGTTCGGTCACGCCAGTCGAAACATCGTCATATTCCACCGGCTCCGGCGGGGGCGGTTCGACCGAAATTGGCGCAACCTGGTCCAGTTCTGGCTCCGGCGGCGATGGTTCGACCGGAATTGGCGCAACCCGGTCCATCTCTGGCTCCGCCGGGAATAGTTCTTGCGGTTCGACGGTTTGGATGGGCGGTGCGGCGGGAATCGGCGTGGGTTCTTTGTACTCTGGCGCCGGCGCTGTTTGAGGGCGGAACAATGGCCGCTGAGGCTCGCGTTCTGTGGGCGTTTGTCTTTGCGGTTTTCGTCCGAGTCTCGGAAAGGAAAACCGGCGTGGCTTGACCGAATCCGTCAGAGTCTCACGGGCCGCCACAGATTCTCCGGGCAGCGGCCAGCGCGCGACCAGGGCGGAAAAATCGCCCCCGGC
>JAAEQG010000049.1 GCA_024231775.1 bacterium | reverse complement strand
GGATGGAACTGGAGTTGATCGTCCCAGGTTTCGAGCGTCACCGTGATCCCCGGTTCGGCCCCCAACCAGCGCGGATCGGCCAGCAAGGCCCGTAGCGCATCCGTGGCGCTGTGGAACAGGAGATCGCCCATGACCTGCGGATTCCGGCGCCAGAGATCGTTGAAGGCATGGGGCACGGTGAAGACCGTGTGGTAATGACGCACCGGCAGCAGCTTCGCCTGCCGCTTGATCAGCCATTTTCGGCGCTTCCGAGCCGCACAGCGTGGGCAGAACCGGTGACCGCAGGAATTGTAAAAGATGCGCTCGATATGCCCGTGCGGACACCGTTCCACGTGCCCGCCGAGCGCGGAGGTGTGACACGAGGTCAGCATCCGCACCGCCTGACGCACGTGATCCTGCAAGGGCTGCGTCTGCTCGAACGCCGGATACTGCGTCTTGAGCAGGTCGATGAGCTGGTTCGCGGGCGGGGTGATGATCTCGATCCGGGGCGTGATGATGCCATGAAGCTGATACGGGAGGCCCGGACAGACAGGAGCGGTGTCCTGGGACAAGAGACCCTGGGGACGTTGACGGCTCT
>JAAEQG010000048.1 GCA_024231775.1 bacterium | reverse complement strand
CAGGAGAATGGGGTGGAGGATATTTGGTGGATTGAGGAGGGGTTGGGGTATCCGCGGCTTTGGTGGGAGGCGGATAGTCTTGAGTTTTGAGTTCTTAGTTTTGAGTTGTCTTTAGCGTAGTCCAGTTCGGGGGAGGTGGAAGGCGCCGGGGCCGGTGCCGGGGGCGTAGGGGTCGTTGGTTTCGCGGTTCTTGATGACGTACATGGGGCGGGTCTCGATGGGGCGGTAGGATTCGACGTGTCCGTCGACGTAGCCGGCGCGGAGTTTGATCTGGAAGTCGCGCAGTTCCTCGGGGGCGCCGCTGCCGGGCCGGGACCAGAAGGCCGATGAGACGACGGTCCCGTCGGTGACGGTGGCATGCTCGATCGGTTCGCAACTGCCATAGGCCAGCGGGCTGCGCCAGTGGTCGAAGCCAAAGTAGTCGCTGACGAGGATAGAGCTTTCCCGACCGCCGCGCCCCGGGCCGGTCGGTCCGCGAAAGAGCGCCTTGTCCTTGCCGCGATAGCCCACATAGTTCCAGTAGAGACAGTAGGCGCCGAAGACCGCGTCGGGGACCGCCAGCGTCTCCGGATGGTCCCAGCTGTCGCCCGCGTCCCAGGCCTGCTGAAGGTATCGGTAGGGCAGCGGGGCGT
>JAAEQG010000047.1 GCA_024231775.1 bacterium | reverse complement strand
GGCCGCGCGGACTGAAGTCCGCGGCTCGTTGGTCGGCACAATCATCCTGAACCCGGCATGAGAACGCTCCAGCGAATCGACAACTTCTTTGGCTGCTGGCGCTGTGGCCCGGGGCTTGCACTCGCCGTCCATGGGCGGTAATAGTAAGTAATCGATTGCTTACTTACGCCGGTGGCGGAAGGCTTGGTTTCATGGGGCGGCCTGCTCGATTCAAAAACGCGATCTACGAGGCAGCTATCCGGCTTTTCGGCGCTCAGGGGCTCAATCAGACCGGGATCCGGGAGATTGCCAAGGTGGCGGGGGTCAGCGAGGCGGCACTCTATCGCCACTGGAAGGGCAAGCGGGAGCTGGCTTGGGACATCTTCAAGCGCGGGCTCGAAGAGCTGCACGACGCCATGTCCAGCCAGGTTCACCCGGATCGGCCTTTCTGTGAGGCGGCGCACACCGTGGTCCGGGTCTTCTTCGAAGCGTATGACCGCAACCCGCAGTTGTTCGGATACCTCCTGCTGAGCCAGCACGAGCTGTGGAAGAGCAAGCCCGCCGATCTGAGTGACCCGGTGGCGTTCTGGTTCGATCTGCTGCGAGCCCGCGCGGCGGAGTTCGACCTTGACGAGAATCTGACCAACGAGGTGCTCGGCCCGATCACGCTGGGCATGATCCTCCAGCCCAGCATCGCCGCGGCGTACGAGAGCGTCTCCGTCCCGCTTGCTCAGCACGCCGAAAGGGTCAGCGCCGCCATCTGTCGAGTGCTAGGAGCCGCCTGGACTCCGCCCGCGCCCGGACCGCCGGACTCATCTCCGCTCACAGGGTGAGCGACGTCCGATATCGCCCTGGAGGCCTCCAGGGCGGTCACACTCCGTCACGCCGAAACACAGGCTTGCATATGCCCGGCCGTAGGGCGTAGACTCGATTGAGGGGCAAAGTGGCCGCCGAGCCCATGCTTGCGTCACCGCGGCGAGGGGCGCGGCCCGTAGTCTTTGGCGACGACCGGGAGGATACCACGATGAGGAAGCCGTTCACCGTCATCGGGCTGATGTTGGCCTGCCTTTCCGCGTGCTCGCTGGCCAGTCAGGTGCGGGGAGCGACCAACTCCGCACCTCCGCAGCCGTACCAGGCAGGAGGCGAGGAAGGCAAGCACAGTCATCTGTGCGCGCACGCTGCGGCCCACGCAAACCGACTCGAACGGTCCCGACAGCTCGAAGCTGGACCGCGCGAAGCCGACGCCGATACCGACATCACCCACTACTTCCTCGATATCGCCATCATACCCGAGTTCAGCGGCGCGGACGCCACCGCGGTCAAACTGGCCGGGACCAACACCATCGACGCCAACGCCGTATCCAACGGGCTGGACACCTTCACGGTTGACCTGCGCAGCAACATGACGGTCAACGCGGTGACCGGCGATGTCAGCGGATGGTCGCGGGTGGGTGATACGATCGAGATCACCCTCGACCAGAGCTACGCGACGGGTGAGTCGTTCCAGATCGCCGTCGACTATGAGGGCTACCCCGAGTCGGACGGGCTGGGGGCGTTCGTGTGGTGGCAGCGCGGTGCGGGCGGTCCGCTGACGGTGGCCACCGTGTCCGATCCGTACGCCACAGACTTCTGGTGGCCCTGCAAGGACGCCCTGAACGACAAGTCCACCGTGCGCATGCACGTGACCGTTCCGAACGGGATGGTGGCTGCCTCCAACGGAGCGTTCGAGGGTACGGAACCGGTTTCGACCAACGGCGTGCGGTATAAGTGGAACGAGGCGTATCCGATCGTTCCCTACCTGGTGTCGCTGGCGATTACGGACTACGAACGCTACGACCTGGTATACGAATACGACGACGGCGGTTCTCCGGCAACGATGCCGGTGCTCTGCTACCTTTACTCTGAACATTGGGACGGCGGGGCCGGCGAACCTCTGGCGCCCTACAAGACCGGGTGTGACGAACTACCGATCATCCTGGAAAAGCTGTCCGCGCGCTATGGGCAATACCCGTTCATCGCGGAGAAGTACGGTGTCGCCGAGACCGGGGGCGCGGGCGGCCTGCCCCTGAACATGGAACACCAGACCATCAGCAGCATGTTTAGGGTGAACAGCTACAGCAACATCATGACTCACGAGCTCGCCCACCAATGGTGGGGTGATGCGGTGGCCTGCGAGACCTTCTATGACATCTGGCTTAGCGAGGGCTTCGCCACCTACTCCGAGTCGGTGTATCGGGAGATCAAACCCGACGGCGGCATTGACTCTTACTGGCAGCGGAATAACAACCGGCGCCCGCCAGATCCGGACAGCCAGGTCTATCGCACCAGCATCGCCACGGCGGGAGACATCTTCAGTGACAATGACGTGTACCGCAAAGGTTCGTGGGTGTTGCACATGCTCCGCCATGTGCTGGGGACCGAAGCGTTCTTTGACGCCGTGCTCGACTACCGGACTGCGTATCTGCACGACTCCGCCACGACGGCTGAGTTCCTCGCCTCCATCACCGCCAGCTTCGGGCACGATTTAACCTGGTTCGTCGATCAGTGGGTGATGAACCCGGGCAGTCCGGACTACGAATGGAACTACGTCGCCGAGAACGTCGCCGGTGAGGACTACCTCAAGCTGGCCATCTGGCAGAAGCAGAACCTCGGCGGATACGACCTGATTACCATGCCGATCGATATCCGGGTCACCACCGGCGCGGGAGCAACGGTGTACACCGTGTGGAATGACGACTGGACGGAACACTACGTCCTGGCCCTCGAGGGGACACCGACGGCCGTCGAGTTCGACGAGGACGGTGGAACGGACGATCGCCACTGGGTGCTGTTCGACACCCTCGTCAAGGTAGCCTCCCCGGTCTCCGGACCGCCAGTGCTACTGTCCGCCCAGTTCACGCCATACGCAAACACTCAGAGCGACACAACTGTTGAATTGGCTTTCAGCGAAGACATTGGCGACCTCGACTCGGCGGACCTGTCCCTCACGGGCGACGTAAGCGGAGCGCAAAGCCCCGCGTCGGTGGTGTACACCGGCGCCACGCAGACCGCGCTAGTCACCTACGCGTCCCTGCCGGATGATGCCTACACCTTCGTGGTCAAGGACGACAGTGTCCTCGCCAACAGCCAAGCCCTCGACGGCGAAGCGGACGATAGCGCCTGGTGGGACGACACACGGTTGCCTTCGGGCGACGGCCAACCGGGTGGCGACGCGGTGCTGAGCTTTACCAAGCAGCGCGGCGATTGTGATGCGAATGGCGGACTCGACCTCGCGGATTGGCAGTCGTTCGCGGGATGCCTGCAAGGACCGATCGTCGTCCTCGATTCCGCGTGCCTCTGCGCGGACATGGACCTGGACTACGACGTGGACGCAGCCGATTTCTCCACCTTTCAACCGATGCTCAATGCTTCTCTGCCATAGTCCGTGGTGCTCGGAGGACGCGTCCAATCGGCCCAACGGGCCAAGGCATTTAGCCTTCGCGATCCTCCGCCCCTGCCGGGGCGGGTGCGTTGGGTGGTTCGGTTTCCAGGGGTT
>JAAEQG010000046.1 GCA_024231775.1 bacterium | reverse complement strand
GCGCTATGCCGGTCGCGTACCGCTTCGCTCTCGGTTGGCGATTGGTCGAGTCGCTCTGCCGAATACTGTCGCAGCAATTCGTGCATCTCGTACCGTCCTCCAGACGCGCGGTGCAGCAGCGACTTGCGCACCAACGCCATCAATTCACGCAACGATGCGCCGGTGATCTCTTGGGCCGCTTCCCTGGTACATCCACCGCGAAAGACGGACAAGCCATGTAACACTTGCCGCTCCCGCTCGGTGAGCAAGTTCCACGAATGGTCAAACACGGCCCGCATGCTGCGATGGCGCGCGGGTACATCGCGTACGTCTGTTTCCAAAAAGTCGAGGCTTGTGCCGATTTCGGCGGCGATTTCAGCCGGGGTGAGCATCTCTATCCAGCCCGCCGCCAGCAGAATGCCCAACGGCATCCCTTGCACCAGGCGGCAAATCCGGGCCACGTCCGCGAGATTGGCGGGCGTCAGTTCAAAGTCCGGCTGCACCCGGCGGGCGCTGCCCAGGAATAGTTTGATGGCGCTGTACTGCGCGGCTTGCTCCAGCGTATCTTTGGCGGGGAAATTCATCCCGGCAACCGGAAAGAGTTGTTCGCCCTGCACGTTCAGCCTGGCCCGCGAGGTAGCCAGAACCTTGACGTCCGGGGCTGTTTTGAGGATATCGGTCACCAAGTCCCCCCCTTTCGTCCCCCCCATGGGGGGATTGAGGGGGGAGAGCAAGTGTTCATAGTTGTCCATAATGATGAGCATAGTTTTCTGACGCAGATAATCGAGTAATTGTTGTTGAGGATCAGGCCCCGCACTGCCTCCGGCGTCAGCGTAGAAGGAGAACCCGAGCGCCCGCGCCACGGTAGGCACGATGGCATCGACCGACTGGAGCGCGGCCAGGGGGACGAACCAGACGCCGTGGGAGTAGTTGTCGAGTTGGGCCGCGCCTGTCTCCAGCGCCAGGCGCGTCTTGCCGCTGCCGCCGGGACCGAGCAACGTCAGCAAGCGGCAGTCGGGGTCGTGCAAGCGGCCCGCGATCTCGGCCAGCACCGCCTCCCGCCCGACAAAGGGGGTGGGTTGGACGGGCAGGTTGTTGGGGCGGTAGTCGAGCGTCCTGAGCGGCGGAAAGTCGGCGTGCAGGTCAGGCGCGACGACTTGAAAGATGTGCTCCGGGTAAGCCAGGTTTTTCAAACGATGCTTGCCCATATCGCGCAGTTCTACCCCGGACGAAAGCCGGTTGTGGAGCAGTTCTTGCG
>JAAEQG010000045.1 GCA_024231775.1 bacterium | reverse complement strand
TGAACGCCAGCGTCATGGGCAGCCGGTCCCATACCAGGGTCGGGTTGTCCGGTGCCAGGTGGTACCAGCCCGAGCCGATGCCGGTGAGCAGGACGCCCCCGAAGAAGACGTAGAAAGCCGGCCGCTCGCTGCGGTGCGCGAAGGTCTTTTTCCGGTGCGCATCCTGGTGGAGGAATCGCAGGCCGAGAATCCCGACGACGACGAAGAGCAGATTGCTGACGACGTCGCCGAAGTGGGGGATGCCGACGAGCTGCCGCTGGTCGGCGAAGTCGTGGTAGCGGGGATCCTGGGCGATGGGATCCATCGCCAACATCACCACCACCGACGCCAGGCCGGAGAAGACGATCGCGGCCGTTCGCCGGGTCAGGTACCGCTTCACTTGATGAGCCCCGGTATTTCCCTGATCACAGGAGGCGGCAGTGCTCGGTCTCGACGTCGAGAATGAGGGCGAGCGCCGTCTTGACGCGGTCCATCTCCTCGGCGTTCAGGCGTCCAAGCCGGCGGACAAAGCGGTCATGACTCAAGGCGCGTATCTGGAAGCAGTCGATTGCCAGTTTCCGATCGAGTCCGTGTCGGGGCTTGGGATCGGCGGTCACGAAGAACGAGTTCCTATCCCACTTCGACCGCCATTGGGTCACGGGCACGACGATCGCGAGTCGGAGGTGCTTGTGGTCGCCGGCGTTGACGATCACAACCGGTCGGGTCTTGCGAATCTCGTCGCCGACCGTGGGATCGAGGCAGACCAGGTGGATCTCACCGCTCGTCAAAGTCTTCCGCCTCGATCTCGTGGAAGGCGACCTCCAGGTCTCCGGCGTATCCGGCCATGGCCTGCCGGCGGTTCAACTCGCGCAACCGGCGCTGGTCAGCCCGCACCTTCGCCTCGATGGCGAGCCGCATGTACTCGCTCTTCGACCGGTAGCGGAGCACTTCGCAGGCGCGTTCGATGAAGGCCAGATCCTCTTCCCTTAGCTGGACTTTCTGCTGCACCATGATCAGACTCCCTCGACCTCTTTAGTACCACGACATGGGCCTACGATCAAGTCCTTCCCGCGGGTCCCTTTGCCGTGGGCCCCCGAACCCTCGTCGAAATCGAGTATCATCGACGCACCCGGACACCGGGCATCACACCCATCCCGAAAGGAGGACGCATGTCACGTCGTGGTTGTTCGTTGTGGATTGCCGTGCTTTACCTGAGCTCACTGCCGCTGGTTGCCGAGGGGGTGGATCCCGCCCTGCTCGCGGGGATCGAGGCCCGGTTGATCGGTCCCGCCGGAATGAGCGGCCGGGT
>JAAEQG010000044.1 GCA_024231775.1 bacterium | reverse complement strand
GGACAGGCAACGCTTGTGCCCGTGGACACGTTGACCTATCGCGGGTTGTGGATCGAAGGGCTGACGGCGGAAGGATCAGACCCACGAGAGCAGCAAAACGCGCTGCGGGCGGCGCGCTCGTGGGTGGCGCGAGAGGGCCGCTTGAACGCCGGGGCGGTGATCCCCGTGGACGAGGAACATTTGCTGGCCGCCGGTCTGCGGGAGCAGGCCAGCGTGCACGGCGAGTACTATTGGTTCGTCAAAGCGATGCAGCCAATGGGCGACGAGATCGAGCGGGCGAACGTCGAGGATGCGGCAGAAATTCTGGCATTGCAAAAACTGGCCTACCAGAGCGAGGCCGCGATCTATGGCGATCATAGTATCCCGCCGCTGACGCAGACCGTGGAAGAGATCAGGGCTGATTTTGAAAAGCAGGTCTTTTTCAAGGTTTCGTCCGCTGGGAGGATCGTCGGCTCTGTGCGGGCGCGCGCGCGGGAGGGGACGTGTTTTGTGGGCCGGGTGATCGTTCACCCGGACTCGCAGAACCGGGGCATCGGCAGCAGGCT
>JAAEQG010000043.1 GCA_024231775.1 bacterium | reverse complement strand
GCGCCACCGCCGCCGCCCCCGGCGTAATAGATGTCTTCCCCGGTAATGGTATTCAGCAGCCCGGCGCCGCCCGCGCGACCGTCAAGGCTGTCGATATTGTCCGCACCGGCGGAGCCCGCGCCGCCGCCGCCCGCACCGCCGGCGGTGACTATCACGGTTCGGTCGCCACCATCATGGCCTTGTCCGGTGGTGCCTGCTCCGCCAGTATATCCGGAGTTCCAATTCGTGCGACCCGCGACTCCGCCGCCCGAACCTCCCGCGTTGCCGTCGTTGGTGAAACGTGCGCCACCGCCACCGCCGATCGCGGTCAGATTGAAGATGGAGGAATCATCTCCGTTGAGGCCGTTGTCCTCACTGACCGGCAGTCCGCCCGCACCGACAGCGACCGAATAGGACGAGCCGGCGCTAACGGCCAATAGATCGTCACCCACGTTGGTCAACAGTCCACCGGCGCCACCACCGCCGCCGCCGCTGCTGTCGCCGCCGCGCCAACCACCGGCACCGCCACCGCCCACGATCAGGTACTCGACCCCCGTTACGCCGCCTGGCGGGGCGAAAGCGGCGCCAACGCCCACGCTGGTGTATTTGTGAATGACGTAACTCTCTCCCCCAATATCGCGCAAGATCACTTCATCGGCGCCGGGTGGATCCTGTGCTTGCGCCTGGCCCGCGGCGGCAAGTGCGAAGGCCAGAACGAGAATCGTCGAGATGAATGTGCGACACATGATTAGGTCTCCCCAAAGCAAATATCGAGAATGGGGCTTGCGGTCCCATGCAATGTTACCCCTGCCTTTTGTCGTGCCATCCATTATAAACGTGGGGTAGCCCCGGTCAATTATAATTTTCCGCGAACTCTTTACAACATCTTACAGGTCGGGAGCGAATCGGCGCGGTCCCTGATTCGCCCAAAGCGATTCGCTCAGCGTTCACGGGGCGCTATGCCACAATCGACGCTATCCGCGCTCAAAACGCGCCGCTGCCAACCGGATTTCCATCGTTGTAGTTGATCAGGTTCTGGTAGGCGTAGTCCCCGTAGTCGCCGGTCGACGATGATTGGAAATCGTCCTGCCCCATCTGCGTCAGGTTGGGGTTCGTCTCGATGGTCTCGCTGAGGAAGTGGACCGAGCCGTCGCAAAACGCGAAGTTCGCCCCGCCCGGATGCTGGCTGGTGACCGTCAGCCGCGAGTACCAGGGGTCGTTGCCAGGGCTTACGTCAACGGGTTGGTCGAGCGGCAGGTAGGGTGTGTTGATGGGCCGGGTTGAACTGAAACTGAAGGTGCCGGCGGTCGTGATCCAGCCGCTCCATATCCCGCCGGTGGAACGTTCGAACAGCCCACGCTCCGATACCATCAGCGTGTTGCTCAGCCCGTCGGAAATCGCGTTAATCCGCACGCATAGGGGCCAGTTCATGGAATTGCCCGGCGCGTTGAACATGGTTCGGCTGACCATGTAGTTCGCGGTGGGATAACTTCCATAGTGCGTGTTGATGGCCCCGCCCGTGTCGGACGGACAGCGGTAGGCGCTCAGTGGCGTCACCAGGGGGCCGGTCGACGGCGCGGTGGCCGGGATCTGCTGACCCTGGGGATCCAGTTGGTCGTACAAGGGCCGCTGTTCCATGAAGAGCAAAACGAACGTGAACCAGGTATGGCCTTGAGGAGCGCGGACGCTGCCTGGCGGGAAGATGCGCATCGTATCGTGGTAGGTATGCATGGCCAGAGCGATCTGCTTCAGGTTGTTGGTGCATTGCATCCGCCTGGCCGCTTCCCGGGCTGCCTGTACGGCCGGCAGCAACAGGGCAATCAGAATACCGATGATGGTGATTACCACCAATAGCTCGACGAGTGTAAAAGCGGTCGCCCGTCGGCGCCGACTCGGAACCAACGGCTTGCCGATCTGGTCGCCGCCGAGTTTGGGGGGGGATGGGATGCTCACTGGCGTTCAACTCCTCGATTTCGGTACTCCACCAAAGGGAGAGGGGAGCAATTATCTGCGTTCTCAAAACACGTTCTTGAACCAGTGTTTCATCGGTGGAAGTTCATGAAGTCCCGCAAACGGATACCCGTAGTCTATATCATAACTCGAAGTCGTGTTGGTTTTCCTCCGCCCGGGCCGCGATGTTCACTTGCAGGGTGCTCTTCCGGTTGAATTCGGCCGGGATGAACTGATCTCGGACGGTATACTTCGGGCCGTTCCCGGATAGGTTCGGCGAATAGCTGCGTTCGGGGCCCACGGCGGTGATTTTCACGCGGTACACGCCGCCGGCGCGGGGACCGGAGCGGGCAGGAACTTCGTACCGCCCCTGCTTGACGGCCGTACCCGTGGAAGGCCCGGGCGTCCCATCGACCGGGAAGAAGATGATCCGTCCTTCCTCGACCGGCTGACCCTGGTAGCTTACCGTCCCCCAAACGCGCATTGTCGACTGGGAATCGCCGCACCCGACGGCCAAACAAAGCAAGCAACACGCCCATATTCCACGAAACTTACACACCGGCGGCGAGATCCTTTCTAATCGAACGAAACGACTTCACCGCCGTCGATGCTGGCCAGGTTGATCCACAAGTCGGCACCGATCGACTCGCTGAAGAACCGCACGGAACCGTCGGCTAGCGCGGCGTTCACGCCGCCGG
>JAAEQG010000042.1 GCA_024231775.1 bacterium | reverse complement strand
TGCTCTGCGTGGCCTGGGCGCGGGAGGACCGGGTGGTGTTGTTGATCAACCCCTACGCCGTCAAACAGGAGCGCATACTGACGACCACGGGCCAGCCGCGTGCCCGCTTCCTGCACGATTTGCGCACCGTGATGCACGGCCACCGCACCATTGTCACTAACTCGCGCGGTATCTTTTTCCAGATCGGTTATTCGCCCGAACCCCTGGACGCCGGAAGCCTGCCCGTTCGAGTCATCCTTGATCTCGACGCTATACCCGGGGGCGACTTGATGGTGCCCCTGGGCGTCACCCGGCGCGGGGAAAAGTGGATCTCGCTGCTCGACGCAGATTCTGTCCTGATCGGCGGGACGCGGCAGATGGGCAAGACGACGCTGCTGCACTCGTGGATACTGTCGTTGATCACCGCCGAGGACCCCGACGACCTGCGCTTGGTGCTGTGCGACGGCAAGGACAAGGCCGAGTTTGGGCGCTACGCAGGCGTGCCCCACGTGGTCGCCGTCGCTGGCCGGGGCGTCGAACTGGCGGCGCAGATCGACTATTTGCGGCAAGAACTCGTCGCCCGCAGCGCGCTCTTGCGGAAGCACGGCGCGCGTAACGTCAGGGAGTTGGGGGCCGGAGAGCGTCCGCCGTTCCTGGTGCTGGTGGTGGACGAGTTGGCCGAGGCGCTGGCCGCGCCCGGCGTGGAGGATGCGCTCAAGGACCTGGTGGCGCGGGGTGGCGCATACGGCGTGCTGCCGGTGCTGGCGACGCAGCGGCCCGATAGCACGGTGGTGGCTGGGTTCCTCAAGTGCAATATGTCCACTCGCATTTCTTTGCCGGTACCCACGGTGCAGGACTCGAGAGTGATCCTGGGGCGGTCGGGGGCGGAAAAGACCGAAAAGCGCAAGGGGCGCATCGCCCTCGAATGGGCCGGGCGGATGATCGAGGCCCAGGCGTACGACGTGCCGACAGCGCTGTTGAACGAGACCCTCGCCAGGTTGGCGGCGGGAGAGCCGGTCGGCGACCCGCCCCTGGCGCTCGAAGCCTGGCAGGTGCGATTGGTGCGTGCCGCCGTGGAGGAATTGGGTGGGGCCTTTGACATCAGGAAACTGGCGGAACTCACCGGCGTCAGTCGTCGCCAGATTGAGAACCTGGCGCCCGCGTGGGAGCGCCAGAGATTGCTCGAACCTGTAGCGTATGATGGCGGCCACAAGACACCACGCCGTGTCACTTCCCGGCTCCAAACGCTGGCGCAAGCGTGAAACCAGGGTTTGAGATGTGGATTAAGCAAAGCGTGGATTACGTGGATTAGCGTGGATTAGGATGCCGGGAAGATCGTCCAGGGCACAAAATTGGAATTTGAGGTGTGGATTATGTGGATTATGTGGATTAGGACTGTGGATTACGTGGATTAGGGTTTTTGACAGCGATAACGAGAGTCAAAGCTGCAAGATGAGAAGGAGACGACGATGAGCGACGAGAAGAAAAAAGCCCTCGGTGTGTGGGGGATCACGGGGCCGCAGTTCATCCACGGCCTGAAGGACAAGCGAGTGACAGTAGCGGTATCGACCGGCAAAGCCTTCGGGGGCGTGCTGGTCGGGGCAGACCCATACAACCTCATCCTGCGTCAGGAGGGTGGCTTGGACATGCTGGTGGGCAAGGGCAGCGTCGTTTACCTGCACGAAGCGAGGGAAAGAAACGATGGCAGATGAACGGCGTGACGATCCCATCCTGGCGCAGGTGACGGCGTGGTACACAGCCAAGATCGGATCACAGATCGCGCCCATCGTGGATGATGAGTTGTATGACCTGACGCGCGTGCAGCGTGACCTCACTGTGTGGGAGTATGCGTACTGGAAATCCCGCTCCGCCAAAGGTATCAAGCGCTGGAACGTCGTCTCGGCAGTCGCGCGTGAGCCGGATATGGCGTGGGTCAAAGCCTGGGTCGAGAGCGGCAAGACGAGCGACTACCAGGATGCCCCTCGTCGCGGCGATGGGCAGCGGCAGGAAAGCACGATCAGAAGAAAACCGCCAGCGGAGGACGTGGACGCCGAGACACGAGAACGCCAGCGGGCGGCCCTGGCTGAACTGCGAAGGAGACAGCGTGAACGTGAAGAGTAGTACGTGCCCGGCTTGTGATGGCACGGGTTGGGTCGAGCGCAGGGATGACGTGGGCTACGATGGACACGTCACGATGGTGCGCTGCCCGGACCCCGCCGGTGTACACGAGACGGCGGCGGTCGCGCGGCTGGCCCGGATCTCGGGGCTTTTGCCGGAAGAGACGACGGTGCGCCTCGACGACGTCGCCCCGTGGGGTGACACGGCCCGGATGACCGAGTTGGCGCGCGAGTTCATCGCCGAACCGTGGGGGTTCTTCACTCTGTGGGGCGGCTATGGCAATGGCAAGACGTTGATCTTGCAAGCCGTGGTCAACGAGTTCAGGGAGCATCACGGCGACCTGGGCACGTACGTGAGGATGCACGATCTACTCGAATATGTCCGCGCGGGCTACGCTCCGAACGCCAGGGAGGACGCCCGCGCGCGCTACGAACGGCTGAAATCGCTGCCGGTGCTGGCGATCGACGAATTTGACGCGGCGCGAATGACCGATTTCGCCTACGAGTTCCGAACCGCTTTCCTGGACGACCGCTACCGGCTGGCGATCACGCGACGGGCGCACACGTTGTTTGCGATGAACCACGACCCGTCCACGCTGCCGGGTGACTTGTATGACCGGATGCGTGACGGGCGGTTCGTGATCTTTTACAATGGGGATACTTCGATGCGCCCGGTGCTCGAGTGAATCTGTCGAGCGTATGGAGTAGATAGAGGAGATTCGATGAAGCTGTGTTGGCGCAGACACCGGCTCTTTGTTGCCTGGCAGTGTGGGAGCATCGCCGAGGAGATGGGGTTGGAGGCAGTCAAAGACTTGGGACGGTTGCCGATGAGCGGACTGCGGCGGGTGACGTTGGAGTATCCGGGTAGCGGGCGCTGCCTGGTCGAGGTCACCGTCGAGATGGCAGACGACCTTGCCCACGTGGAAGATGCCCTGGCGGATGCCGGTCTGACCGTCGCCCGCTCGCCACGACTGGCCCGGCGCGCGCTCGAACAAGCAGCGGATGAACGGGTCCAGGCTTTCGTGAGCGCCTCGTTCGGGGCTAGTTGTGTGATTGATCTATT
>JAAEQG010000041.1 GCA_024231775.1 bacterium | reverse complement strand
ATCTCCGAATCCGCCGCAGAAGGATGCAGGAAGTGACTGGATCGTAGGATGTCCCAATCTCGCTGACGGAGCTCCCGGACAGTTTGCGGCGAGATGTTCATATCCGCCAGGAAAAAGGGCCAAGCGACCTCCATCGCCATCTATGCCGGCTTTGCGATCCGGAGCTGATCCGAAGCCAGCCAGGCCGCATACTCGATTGCTTGCCTTACGTCCGCCTCCTCCAGTTCCGGATACGCTTCTACTATGTCCAGAGTGGATTGCCCGCCTGCCAGCATCTTCAGGACAACGCTGACTGTGATTCTCATTCCACGAATCGTGGGTTGCCCCAAACAGACCCGGGGGTCGATGGTGATGCGATCCAGAGTCTTCATCGCCCAGCCTCCGCTCTTGAGTTTACCATGGTCCCCCCATACGCTGAGGATCAGTCGAACCGGAAGCCGAAGAGGCCGCCATCGACCGTGCTGGGCACCACCTCCCAGCTGTCGCCATCCCAGCGAAAGCCTTGGCCGCGTTCTTCATCTCGGAATGCTCGAAGGCTCTTGTGATTAGCTGCTTGAGACCCAGGGTCGTCATTCCGGCCATCCGGTCAAAGCGGCATCCGTCAGGCCCCGGAGATCCGGAGATCCGGAGATCCTCCTATGCTTGCATTAGGCAGCTGAAGCCGGCATGATGGACCCATGAGTGTTCAGATCGACATCCGCAACATTCCACGCGAGATCGAGGACGAGTTAGCCGTCCAGGCCGCACGAACCAGCGAGTCGATGCAGGAGGGCTTCAAGGATGGGCGGGGACAACCTGCGCCGCGGCCATCGCTCGACGAGTGGCTGAACCGAATTCGAAGGCGGAAGGAGCTTACACGCCGGACGGTCGCCGCCAATATCATCCTCGACCACCTTGCCGTCGACCGGCAGTGAAATGAACGTCGGCCGGGTCGTCGACTCATCTGTCCTGGTTGCGGCACTGGTCGACTCCGGAGCAGACGGACTTTGGTCCGAGCAGGCGATCGCTGAAGGTTCCCTGGTTGCTCCCGAGCTGGCGGTCGTCGAGTCCCAAACATCTTGCGCCGCCTTGAGCTGGCCCACCAGTTGACCGAGTTCGAGGCGGCGGCGGCGCAACTGGACCTTCATGATCTCGAAATTGAGCTGCTGCCGATTCGTCCTTTTCAGGTGCTTCGTCCGCTTAGTCGCTCAGTCGCCCAAGGTGGTGCGTTCGCCATGAGTCCCTGCGCCGTGCCCACTTCTGCGTTCGCGCTATCCGAAGATTGCCAGGGTTGCTTGAGCTCCCGGAGGCAGTCTGCGCCATGTTCAGGTCCACAACGACTGCTCGTTAGACCAGCCGTGAATCCTGCACCTTGCTACAGGCATCCAGCATGTCTCGGAGGAACAGCAGATGTTTGCCCGACAAGGACTGCCTCGCGCTCGATGGCCGGCCTGAGTTCCTCACGGAGTCTGCGCACTGTCACAAGATCGACGTTCGTGCTGAGCAGCTCCTCCAAATGGAAGAGCAAGCCCATGTACTGGTCGAAGCCGGCCGGTTCTCCGAAGTCGACGAGAAGGTCGATATCACTTTCGGCGCCGGCCTCGTCCCGGGCCAAGGATCCGAACAGCTTCAGCGACATCACATCGAAGCGTTCAACAAGCTCCTCGTGATGTTCCCTCAGAATCGCGATGACTTCATCTCGTCCCATTTCGACCTCACCCTTTCAGTGTACAGGACGGAGCTGCGCCATGGGTCCACGCAGAGAATTTTTCCCGAGACCGACGACTTTTCCGCAGACCCTACGAAGAGTAGGGGGCACTGTTCTTCCGCCAGCGTGGCAGTCGCACTGTCCCCGGCTGCCCCACCCCCGTCGACGCCGGGTCGCCGCTTGTGGCGGCTCATGGTGGCTGGCCGGATCGGAGAGCCAGCGTGGGCTAAGCAGTGTCCCCGACTCGCCTTCCCGAGCTCCATGGCCAAGACGATCGCGGCCACGTTGGCCCTGCAGCTGGTGGCGGAAGGGCTGCT
>JAAEQG010000040.1 GCA_024231775.1 bacterium | reverse complement strand
TGGGCCTGCGCGCTGTGGCCACCGGTGATACCATCTGTGACCCCAAAAAACCGATCGTGCTGGAGTCGATTCAGTTCCCGGAGCCGGTTATCTCAGTGGTCCTCGAACCGCGTACCCAGGCCGACCAGGAACGACTGGGCGTGGCCCTGGGTAAACTAACCCAGGAGGATCCCACCTTCCGGGTCTCGGCCGACGAAGAAACCGGCCAGACAATCATCTCCGGCATGGGTGAACTGCACCTCGAAATCATCGTCGATCGCCTGCTCCGCGAACACAAAATTCGCGCCAATGTCGGCCGACCCCAGGTCGCCTACCGCGAGACGATCACCGACGAGGCCGAGGGCGAAGGTAAGTTCATCCGCCAAATCGGCGGGCGTAGCCAGTACGGTCACGTCAAGATCCGTACCACACCCCTCACCGATGGCACTGATTTCGAGTTTTCTAACCAGGTTTCGCCCGAGACCATCCCCGAGGAGTTCATCAACTCGATCGAACTCGGCGTCAGCGGCGCCATGGAACGTGGAGTGCTCGCAGGCTTCCCACTGATGGGCGTCGGGGTGACCCTCACGGATGGCTCTTTTCATGAAGTCGACTCTTCGGAGATGGCCTTCAGTGTGGCTGCTTCGATGGCCTTCAAAGAGGTCGCAGAAAAGGCCGGACCGGTCCTCTTGGAACCGGTCATGGGAGTCGAGATCGTCACCCCCGAGGAACATATGGGCGACGTGATCGGCGACCTCAACCGACGTCGGGGACGGATCATCAGCATGGAACCGCGAGCCGGATTCCAGGTGGTCGATGTCCACGTGCCACTGGCCGAAATGTTCGGCTATTCTACTGACCTGCGTTCCGCTACCCAGGGGCGCGCTACCTACACCATGCAGTTTGACCACTATGACGAGGTTCCCGGGCAACTGGCCGAAAAAATCGTGGCCCGAGCTTGTGGAATGACGGTCTGAAGGAGGCTGAGATGGCCAAGCAGAAGTTTGAGCGCACCAAGCCGCACGTAAACGTGGGAACCGTCGGTCACGTCGACCACGGTAAAACCACGCTCACCGCTGCGATTACCAAGACCCTGGCCTGTAAGGGTCTGGCTGACTTCACCCCGTTTGACTCCATCGACAAGGCGCCGGAGGAGAAGGCCCGCGGTATCACGATCAATACCGCCCACGTGGAGTATCAAAGCGAAAACCGCCACTACGCCCATGTCGACTGCCCCGGCCACGCCGACTACGTGAAAAACATGATCACCGGCGCGGCCCAAATGGACGGAGCAGTGCTCGTGGTCTCGGCTGCGGATGGTCCCATGCCGCAAACCCGGGAGCACATCCTGCTCGCCCGTCAGGTCGGCGTGCCCTACATCGTGGTCTATATGAATAAGGTCGACCAGGTCGATGATGAGGAACTCCTCGATCTGGTCGAGCTCGAGGTCCGTGAGCTGCTCAGCGAGTATGAGTTCCCTGGCGATGACGTGCCGGTGGTTCGGGGCTCGGCCCTGCAGGCGCTCGGGAGTGATGATCCGGACTCTGAACCGTGCAAGTCGGTGTGGGAATTGCTCTCCGCCCTCGACGAGTACATCCCGCTGCCCGAGCGCGATGTCGACAAGGAGTTCCTGATGCCGATCGAGGATGTCTTTACCATCTCGGGTCGCGGTACGGTGGTTACCGGACGCATCGAGCGGGGCAAGGTCCACGTCGGTGACGAGATGGAGGTCGTGGGCATCCGCGATACCATGAAAAGAGTGGTTACCGGAGTCGAGATGTTCCGTAAACTGCTCGATCGCGGCGAGGCTGGCGATAACGTGGGACTGCTCCTGCGGGGTACCGATCGCAGCGATGTTGAACGTGGCCAGGTGGTGGCCAAACCGAAATCTATCACCCCCCATCTGAAGTTCCGAGCCGAGGTCTACGTGCTTACCAAGGAGGAGGGCGGACGCCATACCCCCTTCTTCAGAGGCTACCGACCCCAGTTCTTCTTCCGTACCACCGATGTGACCGGCGCGGTCAACCTCGACGAAGGTGTGGAGATGGTTATTCCGGGTGACAATACCAACCTCGAGGTGGAACTGATTACGCCCATCGCAATGGAGCGTGGTCTGCGGTTTGCCATCCGTGAGGGTGGACGTACCGTCGGTGCTGGTTCCATCACCGACATTCTGGAGTAGATGGAGTAGACGATGGCGAGCGAAAAAATACGCATTCGTCTGAAGGCCTATGATTACCGGCTGCTGGATCAGTCCACTACTGAGATCGTGGACACGGCGCAACGCACCGGGGCACGCATTTCGGGTCCTATCCCGCTGCCTACCCATATTCAGCGTTTCACCGTGCTGCGCTCGCCCCATGTGGACAAGAAGTCGCG
>JAAEQG010000039.1 GCA_024231775.1 bacterium | reverse complement strand
TACCACAACGATTCCGAAAGCCGAGCGGCTTTGCTGCTGGATACGCGTGTCCCGATGTCCAGGCGCCCCTCCAGTGCTGAGGAGATCGAGGAACTGGAGGCTGCGGTTTCTCTTTGTGCTTCGGTTGCGTATACGATCAATCGAGATTGCCTCATCGATGCACTGCTGGTCGGCGCTGAACTGCACTACTACGACTCCCGACTGCGACCGGTGCGACTGGATAGCATCCACGACGTGCTGGCGGATGTCCAAGCCTCCGAGGGGTATACTCTGGACGACGTGATCCCGGCCTTGGCGGATCGGTTCTATGAGATCACCGAGGCGGTCTTCATTCTACTGGACTGGGATTCGACCTATGCCCGACTGGTGGAGTTGGCGGCGCGGGCTCGTTGCCGCACCACGGTCTTCCTGGTGGCTCCTTCCGCGAAACACCCGGGTCGGATGGACGAGGCGAGTTGGGCCGACGTGGTTAAGGTGGTCTCTCCCGATGAAGTCTTGAAGGGACGCATGGAGCGGTTATGAAGCAGCAGAAGGCGATTGCCGCCATCATGATTCTGCTCAGCTCGGTGATGACCGGGGTGACGACGGCGTGGGGTTCGCTGGATATCGCCTATCCGGCGATTCTCTGCATGCTCGGT
>JAAEQG010000038.1 GCA_024231775.1 bacterium | reverse complement strand
GCCACCAGGCTCACCTCTCGGTCCAACGGGATGCTGAGACCTTGCTCCAGCATCACGCGCCCCGGCTCGCCATACCCCGCCCGTAGTCTCAATTCTCCCGCTGCCTCATCCAGCACGTAAACGTGCGCATAGTAGAGGCCAAAACGCTCCTTGAGTAGCGGGATGACGGTGTTCAGCAGTTCGTCCGGGTCGAGGATGGCGTTCACCTGCGCGGCAATGTCCGCCGCTGTGCCAAGCTGTAGCGTAAAGCGCGCCCGCTCGACCTCCGCCTGCTTTTCCACCGTGGTATCGCGGTTACTCGCTCGCTGGCCCAGAAAAGCCCCATCGTCGCCGTACACCGCCTGCGAGGCGTGGCCGATCCACCGTTCCTCGCCATCCCGGGCGATAACGCGAAAGTCCAACGCGTGATCCTCCTCAGACGTCACCCACTCGTTCAAGAGTGTCGCGACCAGGTGCCGGTCGTCGGGATGGGCGATCCGCTCCAGCAGCGTTGGGTCCTCCATAAACTCTTCCCGCCTATAGCCCATGATCCGCTCACAGGCCGGGGAGACGTAGATGAACTGCCCGTCCGGCCCCATCCAATACTCCCAGTCGTAGGTAAAGTCGGCCACCGTGCGGAAGCGTTCCTCCGCCGCTT
>JAAEQG010000037.1 GCA_024231775.1 bacterium | reverse complement strand
GATAACAGAACCCGGCGGGAGCGGTAAGTGTGCCCAGGATGTAGAAGAACTGGTAACGACCGCTGTTGGCGTCATACGCGTAGACACGCCCTGTGCCACCGTCTCCCTTGCACGCCAGCATTACCCGGCCGTCCCTGCCGACCCCTACCCCCCACGGCTCTTCAATATACACGCTGGGGTCGTTGAACACACGCAGGAAGGCGCCCGTGTCACCATCGTATTCCAGCAGTTCATCACTGCCGTAGCTGCTTACCAGCAGGATCCCGCCTTCCTTGAAGACCATGCCGTACGCATCGTTCAGCCCCCCTGAACCACTGGCAACAAAAAGCCCGACGTAAACTCCGGTGGTGCCGTTGTACTCGTAAACCGCATCGGCGTTGCCCACAAAGAGATTCCCACTCGGACCGTAGGCAAGCGATGAAGGCGAAGTCATCGGCGACGAACCTGAAGGGATAAAATCCGCCACGTAAGCGCCGCTGGCAGCATCGTATCTCCGCACCGCATGGCCCGCCCGGTCAGCTACCAGAAGATCACCGCCCGGGCCGAGGCTGATGGCAAAAGCCTGGATCAGACCTCCCGATCCGGCCGCCACAAAGGTTGTCGTCGCTCCGGTTGTGGGATCGACTCTCAAGACCCCCACGCTACCGTCGGCGACATAGAGCCAGGCACCGTCGGCGCCGGCGACCACATCGTTCAACTGGCCGCTCCCGGAAGTCCAGTTGCGATCCATCACGCCCGAGACTGGATGATATTCCTTGAGTTCAAGCGCCCCGGGGTCACAT
>JAAEQG010000036.1 GCA_024231775.1 bacterium | reverse complement strand
GGGCACGTCCTTTGACATCACGGTCTCTTCTGCGACAGACGCCTACGGCAACGGCATCAGCGGCACGGCGGTGGTCTCTGTCACGGACAGCGACATCACCGGGACCGCGCTTGCAGACGTATCCGTCATTGGCGGTGCGGGCATCGCTGCGCAGATCATCTACACCTCCAGCGGGGACGAAGTGACCTTCGAGGTCGTGCTGGGTGATCTGACCAACTACGTGGTTCTCTCCAACGTGCTACCGGCCGACGAGCTGGGCAGCATGGCGCTGGCAAGCTCGGTCTCCAAGGTGACGGCGGGCTACCCGATCAACGCGGACGTGACGCTGACGCTGTATGACGCCTACGGCAACCTGAAGGTCAACGCGACGAATAGCGTCTACTTCCTCTCCTCGGACACCAACGCCATCTTCACCAACGACGCCGCCAACGTCTACCCGTTCGTCGCGGGAGATACCGGGGTGCATCTGTTCGGTGACACGAACTTCAACTACTTCACCTCGGGATCACACGACCTCGTGGTCACCAACGTGCAGTGGGGGGTCTTCGACCGACTGGCAGCCATCGACGTGATGGCGGACAGTCTCGCGCCCGCGGGATTTGCGTCCTCGATCAGCGCGGCGACGGCCACGGCAGGGACAGCCTTCACGGTTGGGGTTTCCTCGGCGACCGACACCTACGGCAATCTCGTCACGGCCACGGCGGTGGTCAGTGTCACGGACAGCGACATCGTGGGATCAGCGCTGGGCAACATCTCTGCCGTCGACGGAGTGGGCACCAACCCGCAGACGATCTACACGGCCAGCGTCGATGAGGTCACGCTGCGGCTGGTGATGGTAGACATCACGAACTACGTGGTTCTCTCCAACGTTCTTCCGGCTGATGAGATGGGTTCCCTGGCGCTGGCAAGTTCGGTCTCCAGGGTGACAGCAGGCTACCCGATCAACGCGGATGTGACGGTCACGCTCTACGACATCTATGGCAACTTGAAGCGCAATGCCACCAACAGTGTCTTCTTCCTCTCCACGGACACCAATGCGGTCTTCACCAACGACGCGGCCAACGTCTACCCGTTCGTGGCAGGCGACGTGGGAACCCACCTGTTCGGGGATACGAACTTCACGTACTTCTCTGCCGGCACGCATGACCTGGTGGTCACCAATGTGCAGTGGAGCCTGTTTGATCGTCTTGGCGGCATCGAGGTGGTCGGGGATCCGACCCCGGCGGGGTTTGCTTCTGGCGCGAGCGTTTCGACGGGGATCGCGGGCACGTCCTTTGACATCACGGTCTCTTCCGCGACCGACGCCTATGGCAACCCGGTGACGGGAACGGCGGTGGTCTCTGTCACCGACAGCGACATCACCGGGACCGCGCTTGCAGACGTATCCGTCATTGGCGGTGCGGGCATCGCTGCGCAGATCCTCTACACCTCCAGCGTCGATGAAGTGACCTTCGAGGTCGTGCTGGGTGATCTGACCAACTACGTGGGTCTCTCCAACGTGTTACCGGCCGACGACCTGGGAACGATGGATCTGGCCAGCACGGTAAGCGTCGTCACGGCCGGCTACCCGATCAACGCGGACGTGACGGTCACGCTCTACGACATCTACGGCAACCTGAAGCGCAATGCCACCAACAGCGTCTACTTCCTCTCCACAGACACCAACGCTGTCTTCACCAATGACGCGGCCAAGGTCTACCCGTTCGTGGCAGGCGACGTGGGAACGCACCTGTTCGGGGACACGAACTTCACCTACTTCTCTGCCGGTACTCACGACCTCGTTGTGACCAACGTACAGTGGTCGGTGGGGCAACGCCTGGGCGGGATCGCGGTCCTGGCCGACGATGCGGCACCGGCGGGGTTTGCCTCGTCGATCAGCGTGGCGACCGCGATCGCAGGCACGTCCTTCGACATCGACATCACGTCTGCCACGGACGCCTACGGCAATTTGCTGGCGAACACAGCGGTCGTAAGTGTCACGGACAG
>JAAEQG010000035.1 GCA_024231775.1 bacterium | reverse complement strand
GTCTTTAGCTGGGGCGGCAACTGGCTGCGCCGCTGGACCACCGCCCGCGTCATCGCCGACGTCGTGACCGCGCTGCGCACCGATGCCTTTCGGGCTGTGGTGAGCCACGACATGTCTTTTTTCGACGAGTTCCGTTCGGGCCGCATCATCAGCCGCATCACGTCCGACACCGAAGAGTTCGCCCGCGTGACGCAACTCCTCACCGACATACTCAGCCGCCTGCTGATGGTCGTCGTTCTGGTGGTACTGTTATTTTCCGTCTCTGTACAGTTGACGTGGGTGGTGCTGGCCTTTACCCCGGTGGTGGTTGTGATCGCGTTGGGCTTTCGGCGCATTGCCCGTGGGGTCACACGGCGCGGGTTCCGCGTGTTGGCCGAGGTCAACGCATCCATCCAGGAGGCAGTGACCGGCATCAGCATCGCCAAGAACTTTCGCCAGGAGGCGGCCATTTACGACGAGTTCAGCGAGGTGAACCGCCATTCCTACCGGGTCAACCTGCGGCGGGGCTATGCCATGTCGTCGCTAAGCCCCATCCTCGACACGATGGGCGGAATTGGGACGGCGGTGGTGAC
>JAAEQG010000034.1 GCA_024231775.1 bacterium | reverse complement strand
CCCAGCTGAAACCCGGTGACAGGATGAAACCTGACGATTCATCCAGCGGTGTGAGCCGCTCAAGGCGTGTCCGTCGCCACTCCGCGCTGGTGAGTAAACCGACAGCCCCTGAAGCGATGGGGCACCCACCTTGATTGGCTCGGGAACATGCTCACGCTGGGGTATGAGCATGGCACCCGGCAAAGCTTTGGCGTTAGGACCTGCCGGCGTTGGCTCTGTGGCGGCCGAAGGCGGGGCGATAGGCGCGCACTCGGCGCTGCTGCCAGATGTCCGTACGCGGAAACACGTGCTTGTCCGCAGGGAGACGGAGGTCGATCTCCGCCGTCACCGGACGAGGTTCGGCTGGGTTGCCGGCGACCAAGACCGCACCGTTCGGATCGATGATTACCGCGCGGGTCGCCGAGGTTCCCACCAGGTAGACACGATTCTCCATAGCCCGAGCACGTAGGATCGCCAACTCCTCGGGCATGTCCGTGACGAAGAGGATCGCGGCGCCCTCCAAAGCCCGCACCCGGGCCATTGCGTAGGAGACCACCGTGTCCCCGGTCAGGATGGCGTAGGTTCCAAACGCCGCCGAGACCACGCGGTCAAGGACAGCACCAGCCACCAGGTGCAGCCCGAGGGACCGGGCGTAGATCTCCAGGCGTTCGGCGGTATCGTCGTCGGGCGCGGTCGTCGCTACTATCTTAATACCCGCGGCGGCTAGGCGCTGGAGAGGATCGCTGCCCTGGCGGTCATCCTCCAGCGGCAACAGGCAGTTGGCGGGAATCGCAGCGAGTTGGCAGGGGAGCACGTCGGTGGTGTCTGGCATGATCGGGGGAGCATCCGTTCCCAGGCGATCACGAATCTCCGGGGGCAGTCGGTGTCGCCGATTGCGGGCCGGAGAGACGTGTGCGGTGAGGACCGCCGCCTCGTCGGGCGGGGCTTGGGCCAGGGTGCCGCCAGTACGGTCAACGATCAGACTCTGACCGCAGTAGCCCAGATCGACGGTTTCGTTACCGAACTTGTTTGCGCAGATGAAGGGCACGCCGAATTCACGTGCCCGGGCTTCGATGAGGAAGTCCGGCTGAGGATTGTAGAAACAGCCCGGGGTGGCGGCGACGTTCACCCAGCAAGTAGGCACACATATCAGGGTGGCGTGCTGCGCGACTGCCGCCGCGGCGGTTTCAGGGGCGCGGACATCCGCACAGATGGCTACGCCGATTCTGCCCCAGCGGGTCTTGAAGGTGGCGATCTCGTCTCCGGGGGCGAATACGCCGTTGTCGTCGCCCCAGAGGAAGGTCTTGCGGTAGATGCCCAGTATGCGGCCTCGGTCGTTGAAGACGACGGCGGAGTTGTGCAGGGTCTCTCCCTGTTGCTCGACGAATCCGCAGACCAGGTGCATCGCGTGCTGCTTGGCTTGCGCCGCCAGCTCGGCGAACAGGGCGGGGTTGTCGATTGCCCCGGAGGAGCGATAGGCTTCGATGCTGCCGACACAGTAGGCTGGGTAGGCGCACTCCGGCAGGACGAGTAGTTCGACGTTTTGGGCAGCAGCGAGGGCAATCGCCTGAACGAGATCCTGGAGGGCCTGCTCGGGCTGATTCAGCTTGGAAGCCCGAAGCTGCGCGGCGCCGACCTTTAGTTTCTGGGCGTGCTCTGCCATGGGCTTAGCATAGCAGGGGAGGTTGGCTTTTCAACGGATCGGCGGGCACCTATAATCTTCCCCGAACGGGTCGTCCGATCCGAGGTGTACCTGACCCCTTCGGTGAGCATGGCATGAGCGGGCGCGATTACTACACAGTCCTGGGCGTCTCAGAAGGGGCGAGCCCGGAGGAGATCAAGCGGGCTCATCGCAAGCTGGCCAAGCAGCACCATCCCGACCGCAACCGCGGCGACCAAGCGGCGGAAGCCAAGTTCAAAGAGGTTCAAGAAGCGTACGACGTTCTGGGTGACAAGCAGAAACGTCAAGAGTACGACCAATTCGGTCGTGCGGGCGTCGGATGCTGGCAGCAGGCTCCGCAGGGGCAGAAGGTCTACTCCTGGGGGGGCGGTTCTCAGGTGAACATCGACGATCTGGAGGATCTGTTCACCGCGTTCGGCGGAGGTGGGCAGCAAGGGGGGGCGAGTGTATTCGGAAACGTCTTCGACCGGATGGGCGGGCAGAGGCGGCGCCCCGGTCCGCAGCGCGGCGCCGACATAGAGCAGAACCTCCCCCTGAGCTTTGAGCAGGCGGTTCAAGGGACGACGGTGGAGCTGGGGCTGCACCGACCGGGGGGCGGAGCGCCGGAAACGCTCAGCGTGAAGATCCCCGCCGGCGTCGAGAGTGGGCGGCGGATTCGTTTGCGGGGGCGCGGGGAACCGGGGGGCAACGGTGGAGCGCCCGGGGACTTGTTTCTGCTCTGTTCGGTTCAGCCGCACCGGTTCTTCGAGCGGCGCGGGGACGACGTCTATCTCGAGGTTCCCGTGACGGTGGCGGAGGCGGCGCTGGGGGCCAAGGTGGACGTGCCCACGCTTGACGGCACGATGACGATGACTATCCCCCCGGGGACCGGTGGGGGGGCGAAGCTGCGGCTGCGGGACAAGGGCGTGTCGCGGGGTGACTCCAGCCGGCGGGGGGACCAGATCGCGGTTATCCGTATCGTGATGCCTGCCGAGCTTTCGCCCGAGCAGAAGCAACTGTTTGAAAGCCTCGCGGAGATGACCGAGGGGAACCCGCGGGAAGAATGGCAGGTGTGACCGTGCCAGACGTTGCGGAGGAATGGGGCCGAATCTACACCGCTCTGTTGTACGGTCTGGTTTTGGCGATGATCATCGCGTTTACCTCCTGGGCGTTTCTGCGCACCAGCCGCCGGTTCAAAGAGCAGTTGCGACGCAAGCCGCCGACCCCGACGCCAACCCCCGACGCCTGGAGTATGCACACCCTCCCCGATGATGCCGAGTCCGCTGATCTTCCCGAGGGGGAAGCGCATGAGGATTGATGGCAGCGTCGCCCTGGTCACCGGAGCAGCCCGCCGCGTCGGACGGGCTGTCGCCCTTGAGCTGTCCGAGGCGGGGTGCGATGTCGCGGTTCATTATCATCACTCGCGCAGGGAAGCCGAAGAAGTCGTCGAGCAGATCGAGCGCCAGGGGCGGCGGGCGAACGTGGTCGACGGCGACCTTGCGGACCCGCAGACCTGGAGCCGCGTGGTCGATGCCTGCGTGGATAGGTTTGGTCGGTTGGACGTCTTGGTCAACAACGCGTCGGTCTACGAACCGATGCGGGTGGAGGACTTCAACCCGGAAGCGTGGGACCGGACCATGCGGGTCAATCTCACCGCGGCGGTGGGGATGTGTCATCACGCGGTGGAACCGTTGCGTGCGGGCGGGCGGGGATGCATTGTGAATATCCTCGATATCGGAGCAGAGCGTCCCTTTCGCGGCTACCTGGCGTACTCCTGTTCCAAGGCGGGGTTGGCTGCACTGACGCGGGGGCTGGCGGTTGAGCTGGCTCCGGAGATTCGGGTCAATGCGGTCTCTCCGGGCATCGCTGTGTTCCCGGAGGACTGTGACGAGGCGACGCGGGCACGTCTGATCGACCGGGTTCCGATGGGTCGTGCGGGAAGCCCCGAGGACATCGCCCGGGCGGTGCGCTACCTGGTGGCGGAGGCGGGTTTCGTGACCGGGCAGGTGTTGGGCGTCGATGGGGGGCGGAGCGTACGGTGGTAGCAGCCGGAGCGCGGATGGGGCGGGTGATCCGCCGGGCGAGGTTTCGGTAAGCGCTTATGCCTCCCTCAGACGAACCAGCATGCCAGACGAGCACTGAGCGGATCTACGATGCGCGGGGGTTGTCGCCGTCTCTGAATTGGATAGACGGCGCGTTTCTGCTGCTGCTGGGCGCGTTCTGGGTCTACGCCGTTCTTCCGATCGTCACGCCCGAGCGCCGGTATGGAGGCGATGTCCTGCGTGATGTCGCCTCGGCGATCAACATTCAACACGGACAGGTGTTCGCCGACCCGGTCTTCCGGGGGGAGACGATCTGGTATCCGCCGCTGGGTCCGATCATCGTCGCAGGCGTCTCTAAGGTCGTGGGGGTGTCGCCGACGGACTGCTACGTCTGGTCGCAACTGCTGTTCAACTGGGCGATTCCCTTCGGTCTGTACCTGCTCGTGCGCATGCAATGGGGCCGGCGGGCGGCGATGGGGGCGACTATCGCGCTGTGCTTCGCCCTGCCCTGGTGGCAGAGCTCAATCTGTCGCGGACAAGCCTCGGTCCACGCGGTGGTCTGGGGATGGGTGGCGCTTCTGCTGTATGTTCGGCAGCATCGACGGGCATCCCTTGGTTGGGCGGCGGCGTGCGGCGTATTTCAGGGAATCGCCTTTTGGCACCATCCCCTGTTGCCGGCGGTGCTGGGGGGAACCTTTGTGCTGCAAGCGCTCTGGAGTTGCCATAGCGAACCCGCCGGGCCAGATCGTCGAGCGGTCGTACGCCGTCGGCTGGGTCGCGAGGTCCTCATCCTGTCGATCACGCTGGTCGTGGCTGCACCGGTGCTTTACCTGATGTTGCACGGTCCGGTGCTGAATCCCGAACCGCGCGGGTATATAGCGGACGAGTTTCGTGGCGCGGAGTTTGCACTCATGCGCTACCGCGTATGGATATGGGGGGCGGGATTGGTCGGGCTGGTTTGTTGCCTGAGAAGCCGCAGCGTGGGCGGGCGTCTGCTGGTCGGGGCGGTGGCGGTTTGTGTTGCCGGTCAGCTTCCGGGATACGCGCGGGTGTTCGAGTGGCCGGGAGCGTCTCGACTGCCGGTGGTGGTTCCGCATGAGTTCCAAATGCTGTTTCAACTGGGTTGGGCTGTCTGTGTGGGCGTTGGGTTGGATCGGCTGTTGACGTGGTTGGCCGGACGCGGACTGGGCGCCAATGAGCGTTCGGGGCGACGGACCGCATTGACGGTGGGTTTGACGTTGGCGGCTCTTGGACTTACCGGCGGAGGGGGGATTCCGGACACGCACAGCAACCTGCGGCGCTTCCTGCACCATTACGGTCCGGGAGCGGACGCTGATTTCCGCGGGGCGGCGGAGTGGGTCCGCGAGCGTACGGACATCAACGATATGTTCATGTGTTCCGCTGACCTGGCGTTCGGTTGGCTTAGTCCGGAGACGGGGCGAAAATGCTGGATCGCCGGTCACGGACATAGCAACCCCCGGGTGGACCGACAGCGGCGGGCGGAAGTGCTCGAGCGGATGGCGGTGTTGTCCGATCCGGCGGAGTTCTGGGACATGGCCCGCAAGAGCGGAGTGGACTACTGCATCCTGGCGCATGACTGGCGACCGCACGTGTTGACTGACCCCGCACTGGGTCCACAGGCGGTCCCGCGCTATCTCCGTCCCGTCTACGTCTCCCCCAAGGTTCACATTCTGAAGGTGGTCAGTCAGCCCCACGGCGTTGGGTCGGTGACTGACACATCTCCTGCGAATCAGTAGAATCGTGCTTATGCGGTTTCGTGGCGACCAATTCAACCCGCTACCGGTCATAGCCATCTTGGTTCTGGCCGCGGCGATCCGACTGGTCGGACTGGGAGGCGTGCCACCGGCTTTGCTCCCGGACGAAGCGAGCAATGCCTATGACGCCTACTGTCTGCTGGAGACCGGGCAGGATCGTTGGGGGCAGACGTTTCCTCTGCTGTTGGAGGCGTTCGGCCGGGGCGACCATCGCCCGGCGTTGTACGCGTACCTGGTGGTTCCGTGGGTTGCGCTGTTGGGCCCGGAGCACCTGGATATTGCGGTGCGAGTTCCTGCGGCGCTGGGCGGGGTGTTGACGGTTTTGGGGCTCTTTCTGCTGGTCGGGCGGGTGGCGGATTGGCCTACGGCGTTGTGGGCGGCGCTGCTGCTGACGCTGTGTCCGTGGCATATCCGGATCAGCCGTTTCGGGCATGAGAGCGCGCTGACTCCTCTGTTTCCGGTGGTGATTCTGCTGCTGCTGTCCCACGCCAAGTGGCCACTCCGCGGTTCAGCCAAGCTTACGCGGGAGGAGCTACGGCTGAGATGGGCGGGGATGGTGGCGTGCGGTCTGATGGCGGGGTTGTCGGCGCATGCTTACGCGAGCCTGCGGCTGTTCATTCCGCTCATGCTGCTGGTTGGAGGGCTAATCTACCGCGACGCTGTCCGGGCGGTGCTGCGGAGTCGGGTCTCCAGGCGAGCTCTCGCCGCGGGGCTGGTTGCGTTTGCGGCGGTGGTTGCACCCATGGCGTGGCAGGCGTGGACCCACTGGGCGGAGTTCAGCGGTCGGGCTGAGCACGTATCCCTGTTCCATCAAGGTGGCAGCGTGGGGGAGGGGCTCTGGAAGGCGGCGGGGCAGTACGCCGCGCACTTCTCGCCGACATGGTTGTTGGTGCGCGGGGACGCCTCGCCGCTGTCGCGCACCCCGGGGGTGGGGCAGTTGAACTGGTACATGCTGCCGCTTGGGCTGATGGGCCTGGGCGTGCTCTGGCGGCAGCGGGGTGACCGGGTCAGCCTCATGGTGTTGGCGTGGCTGGTGCTCCATCCGGCGGCGTCGGCGCTGTGTACGGACGGTCCGCACACAGCGCGGGCGGCTTGTGGGATCGCGGCGTTCGCGTGGGTTGGTGGACTCGGGGCTCGGGCGGTTGCCGGAAGTTGGCGTGGCGTGGCGTGGCGTGAGCGGTTGATCGGTCTGGTATTGCTGGCGGCGATCGTGGTCAACGGCGGCTGGGCGTTGCGGCGTTACGCGGTGTACGCCAGGCATCCGGCGTGGACGCCGTTGTTTCAGACCGATCTGCGCGCGGCGGTGGACTATCTGCGCGGGCGCTGGGAAGACTATGACCGGATCTTCGTCTCGGACCACACCTCAGCGGAACACCGCTGGGGCAACGAGCATCCGTATATCCTGGTGCTGACCTATCTGCCGGTCGCGCCGGCGGACTTCCACGCCTGGGAGAAGGAGGTTGCGTATCTCCTGCCCGAGCAGGGCTTTCATTACGTGAAGCGTGCGGGGCCGTTCACCTTCAGCACGCGTCCGGATGCGCTCGCCGAGCAGTTTGAGATGCGCCCGGGCGAGCGGGTGATTGTGGTGGGGCGTCCTGGAGATATTCGCGGGGGAAGATTGCTGACCGAGATCAGGGATGGGCGCGGGGCGATTCGCTTTGAAGTGGTGGAGGTCGGTGCCGCAGCTCGAAATCCGCCCCTTGGTCGGACCAACGAGATGGGGCAGTCGACCGTGGGTCCTAACGGGTGACGAGGTACGCGTCTTCTCCCACTGCTGAAGGAGCTGTCGGTTGAGTTGGCGTGGGTTTTGATGTCAATTCCGGTTCGAGTTGGTACAGTGTGAATCGGTTTTGGGCAAGTATGATTGCTGGGAGGCACACGCCGTGAGTGGATGGAACCAAGCTCCACTGCCGCGGGATCAGATTCTTCTGTTCCCCGAGACGCTGGGAGACCGGGTCCCCCAGAATCATGCGGTGCGGCTTCTCGCGGAAATCCTGGAAACCCTCGACTGGACGAGCTGGGAACGGCACTACGTTCTGGTGGCAGGACAACCCCCCCAATCACCCCAAGATCATGGCTGGGGTGATTCTATACGGTCTGAGTCACGGGATCCGCTCCAGCCGACGATTGGAGTGGGCTTGTGCGAACGCGGTCGATTTCATGTGGTTGGAGAAGGTGCGCGCCGCGGTCTCGCTCGAAGCCGCTTGAGCTGCTCCGGGGGTCCGCGGGCGCGTCAAGAAGTGGCGTTTCCTCAGGCATCAGGAGTTCGATCAGCCGCCGCCCAGCTGAAACCCGGTGACAGGATGAAACCTGACGATTCATCCAGCGGTGTGAGCCGCTCAAGGCGTGTCCGTCGCCACTCCGCGCTGGTGAGTAAACCGACAGCTCCTCAAGCGATGGGGCACGCGCACCCGGTTGAAGGGATGGGGGGGGCGATGGTGGACCTGCACACGGGCGGGCTGTACTGGGAGAACTTGTGACCGTACAGAAAGAAAGCAAACTCGCCCAGTGGATCGACGCCTTGCGAGAAGGGTGGCCGGGGATCCGCGCTCGTTTTGACGAGTGGGTAGGCGCCGTGCGGGAAGAACCGATCCTTATCTGGCAGACGACGGCCGTTCGTTACACGGTCTATGGGGTGGTAGCCCTCATCGCATTCTGGGCCGTTACCTGGGGAGTGGATCAGTTAGCTCCGCCCGACGCAGCCCCGCCGGCGGAGACCGCCGACTTCCATGTGCTCTGCACGGCGCGGAGCTGCGGGCATCACTTCATCATCAATGAGGAGTTCAGCTTCGACGACTTTCCGGTACGCTGCCCCAAGTGCAAGGGCGAAACCGGCGGGCGGGCTTTGCGCTGCGCCGCACCCGGGTGTACCCGGTGGGTGGTCCCCAAGGTCCAGGAGGGCGAGTACCACTGCCCGCAGTGCGGAGGCTATCTGGGCGAGGAGCCCTAGAAGGTGACGCCGCCTCCTGGTCGCGATACAATCCATCCAAGCGATATGAGACTCGTACGTTCATCAGTGACAGGAATGGTCAGTGCCGTGCGCTGTCGGCAACTGAGGGGCTGTAGGCAGAATCTGATGCCGGCGGACCGCTCCCTGACGGTCGCGGCTCTAATCAGACTTGGCACGTCAGCCCTGGACCACCACGCAAGCGGCAGGGGAGGGCTGGCGTTTGCTCTTGTTCTCTTCGCTGCACTTGGGGCCGGCTGCACTCCGACGGTGAGTTCAGGTTCCGGTGGGGGGGGCGGTTCCGGGGTCCAGGTCAGCGACACGGAAGGCGCCTTCGGCGATTTTTCCTTCGATCTCACCGAGGACGACGAGGTCGATACCAATGGGACCGAGGACCCTGGTGCAGACGCCCAAGCCGGTGGCGTCCTCTTCCGTTCCGCCGAGCAAGGCTGTGCCGTTTGCCACGGCGAGGATGCGGAGGGGACGGCGGCGCTTGGAGGTGCTGTGGTGGAGACGAGCGAGGCCCGCCTCAGGGAGATGCTGGCAGAGGGGACCGAACACCAAGGCGGCGGCCGCCCCAGCTACTCCGATGACGACTTCGCGAACCTGGAGGCTTTCCTGGCGGGCGTGGAAGATGATGCCGGCACGAATGGAGTGGATACCGATTCTAACGGTGGCCTCTGAGACTCACGCCGGCGCCGGTGGAGTGGCGAGCACGCCGCTGGACGCTGATGGCTGGTAGCTCCTCTTCATCGCGGACTTCTCCCGGGGCTGGTGGTGTGCCCGCTCTCGCTGAGCGAGCACCAGGAGGCCAGACTCGCCCCGTGGTCATTCTGCTAGCGACCGCCCTGATAGTGCTGCCGATTCTCGCCTTGTCCCAGTTCACCTCCCACGCCCGGGTTGACGAGATCGACGCTTGGCTCTTCGCCTACTACGGTCGCGAGATGCTCGACGGGCGGGTGCTCTACGCGGACCTCTGGGACAACAAGCCACCGGGGATTTTCTGGTTGAACGCTCTGGGGATGGCGTTTTCCGGCGGGAGTCTTACCGGGGTACGCGTGTTGTGCGCCCTGGCGTCTTGTGGGGCGGTTGTGCTCGTCTTCAGCACGGCGCGGCGTCTCTATGGGTGGTCGGCCGCGGGCATCTCCGCGGTGCTCGCGTCGCTTTACCTGAACATCTGGCTATATCACGTGGGCTGCAACCGCCCGAGTACTTTCTTCGTGGTGACCGAGCTGGCTTGCGTGGGTCTTTACTGCGCGGCGCTGACCCGCCCGAAGCGGTGGACGAGGATGCTGCTGGCGGCGGGCGTCTGCGGAGGGCTGGGGGTTTGTCTCAAGCAGACCGCCCTGGCAGCGTCGTCGGCGGTGGTGCTGCACACGGTGTATCTGGCGGTGCGCGGCCGGTTGAGCGTGCGCGCAGCCCTCGGACAGATCGCGTGTTTCGCCGCGGGGTGGTGCCTGGTGGTCACCGTATCCGGGTTGGCGATCCTGTTGACCAGCGACGCTGAAGCGGCGTGGTATGCGGTCGTCGGTTTCAATGCCCTGTACTTTGCCCCCGGCGGGGGTTCTTCCTGGTGGCCTCAGTTCTTCGCCTTGGAGCATCACCTGCGCGCCCTGAGTCTGCCCGCCATCCTCGCGTTGGCTACTCTGGCTCAGCCGCTGCTCCGCCGTTTTGTCGGTCAGGCGCCGGAGCGCGATGACGACACCGTGGGCGCTCGGCCACCGGGTCTGCTCTTTCTGCTGTGGATGTGGATGCTTTGCGCGATCTACCTTGCGCTCGTGGGACCGCACAAGCGGCTGGCTTACTACGGTGTGGCTCTGCCGCCGTTGGTCATGCTCAGTGCCCACGGGGTCTACCTCCTCCTGCGCAGCGGACGCCGGGTCCGTACCACCCAGCCGGCGTATCACCTTGTGGTCGGTGCTTTGTGGGTTGGCTACATGATGATCTTCCCCCTGCATCAGCAGGCGGTCGAAGCTGCCAAGCAGCACTATCACTGCTATGTTGAACAGCCGAACGCCGGTTACGTTGCCGCCGTGGAGGCCATTCGCCGGCACACTCAGCCTGATGACTCCATCTTCGTCTTCGGCTATGGCCCGAAGCTCTATTGGGACGCACAGCGCTCGTCCGCCATCCGCTACATCGGTACGGAGAAGGCTGAGCAACTCGGCGCCCGCGGGCAGCCGATCCTGGACGAGGTTTCCGACGCACTCATGCAGGCCAGGCCCAAGGCGATCCTGGTTAACGCGGACGGTCTGAAGAACATGGGCGATACATCAGGGCTGGATGCTTCGGAGCTGG
>JAAEQG010000033.1 GCA_024231775.1 bacterium | reverse complement strand
GCCGACTCTCGCCTCGCGGTTCCCGCCGGAGCAGCGGGTCCCGACCGGAAAACCCTTCAGCTCATGCCGTAACTCTGCAACTCATGCCGGAAATTTTTCTTTTTTTTTCGGCGCGGAACGGAGGGCCGGCCTTGTCTCCGCGCAGGGAAAGGGCGGCACGCCGCCGCTGTCTTAGGGCGCGCTCAGAAATAACTCCCCATTCTCAGACCCATCTTCACGCCATCTTCGGCCGATCCAAACGTGGTCTTGCGCAGCGAGTGACCACTCTCCCAGACAGGCCCCCTCCCCCCGCCCGGGAGAGGGGGAGGATGAGTGGGGATATGCAGGTGAGGGCCGCTGCTCGCAGCAGTCTACCGCCGCCGATTCCGCGGATCGACGAGTCGAAAATTGGTCGATAGATTGTAGTAGACTGCCACGGGTTTTCCGTTGAGGGTAGCCGGCTCGAAGACCGCTCTCTTTGAAGCCTCGACAGCGGATGCCGTCAAGTCCTCCGACAAAGGCAGCAGAACCTTTACATTGGTTACGCAGCCATCCGTGTCGATGATCGCCTGGAGGATTACCACTCCTTGGATTCTCTTTATTCTATCCTCCCGGGTATACTGCGCCACCGGAAAATATATTTCTACCGACGCCACAACATCTCCCGCGATGGTGAGCGGCGTTTCGGAGGGATCAACGCATACTTCCTGAGTCGGATCTTGGTGGAGGGCGTCACGATTCGCTTCGATTGCCGTTTCTTGCCCCTGTAAGGAACTGCGAATATCGCAGAGGAGAATTCGCGTGCGCACATAGAAGGGGCCGGCGGAATCCAATGCCAGAAGCACGCGTGAGGTGGCCAGGGCCTCGGCCTGGCGGTCAAGTTCTTGAAGGACCAGCGCAAGACTGTAGAGGGCGGGCACCGCCTCCCCGTCGCTCAGCTCAATCACCTTGCGAAAGGCTTGCTCAGCCTCTTCCAGCCGAATCCTGTCACCGTCAGCCGATTCGAACAGCGAGAGTCCCAGTAAGTGATAGGCCGCCATCCGAATACTCTGTTCGTTGCTCAACTCAAGGACTCGACGTGCCGTATCCAGAGACTTCGAATATCGCTGTGTCTGATAGCAGGCGGTCGCGAATCCGAGCAGGGCCTCGGCTGAAGCACCACCCGCCAGTTCGTTGGCTTTTCTGTACGCCTTGGCGGCTGCGGAAAACTCTCTCTTCTCAAGGAGCTCAACCGCCTTCGCGAGTCGCTCTTCATACATCCCCGATGCGGTGGCTTCCTGTGCGGATACCGGTATTGAATTGATGGTGACCACAGTGATCATCGCGACAAACAGATTCCAAGCAGTGGCTTTCTTGGCCGCGTTCATGAGCTGTTCCTCCTCGTGCTCCTGCGTCGTTCTCATGGCGGACTCTCTCCCGGCGGGGACCCGTTTGAGCACCATCCATCGGGGGGACCGAGGTGCACGTCGTATCTCGGCGCTGGAAGAGAAGGTCCCTATCATAGTTAGAGTCGTCTCGGCACAGAAGGGGTTAGTCCGGATAGGGCGCAACCGGGCGCCCGCGCCCTCGGAAAACGCTGGAAGCCGGCGCTCCCAGCACGATCGAGGTCGTTCCAAATTCGCAGAAAATGGCCCTACGCCATCATTTCTTCGTTGTTACCGCCTATATTCCCGCTTAACCGTGCGCGGGCGACCGGTTGCGCCCGTCCGGATACCTTAGTTAGGGCACCATAGCATGCGTGGTGGCTGCGGTACCCGCAGTTGCTCGCCGCATCGCGGTCCCAGCAGGCAGGCGAGACGCCTGCGCTCCCAGGAAGGAAGGGGCGGGGGGAGGTTCGGGAGCCCGGAGGGCGGGCAGGATCCGGTCGCCGTCCTTGCTCATGATCGCCAGCCGGTAGAGAACCACGGCCTGGCCCGAGCTGAGGATCGTCTCGGAATTAACACAAGAGCAGCACGAGCCGTGACCGCATAGAAATATAACATTTTACTCAGATAATACTGAGGACAAAGGCGACGAAGGAGGTCATAATGTCGGTAATGGTACCGCGAAATCCGCGACTGCCTTCCGAGGTGACGGCCCGTGACACACGATCTTCAAGGGAACGCCACTGCCCCGACTGCAAAGGGTCGGTGCAACGCCGCTCGCGAGACCACGGTGGCCCAGCGACTTCAGCCTGCTGGCGGTGCCGGGCATCGGCACCGAGGTGATGGTCGACAAGGGGATGAGGTACTGCAGCAACCGCACCCTCCGGGACGTCTTCTACATCGGTGAGATGAAGGACAACGACGACCAGCCGGACGAGGCCGAGACTTCTCGCCAGTCGCTCTCCAACCCCAACTCCTACGGTGCCGTCTACTTCCCCTGGATCCGGGCCCTCGACCCCTCGGGCCGGTCCTCCGAGCCGGTCTTGCTACCGCCCTCGGGCTACGTCGCCGGCCTCTACGCCCGCATCGACAACCGTCGCGGGGTGTGGAAGGCCCCCGCCGGCACCGAAGCCACCCTGGGCGGCGCCGTCGGTCTGGCCGTCGACCTGACCGACGTCCAGCAGGGCAACCTCAACCGCATCCACGTCAACTGCCTGCGCCGCTTCCCGGCGGCCGGCATCGTCTCCTGGGGCGCCCGCACCATCACCTCGGATCCGGAGTACACCTACGTCCCGGTTC
>JAAEQG010000032.1 GCA_024231775.1 bacterium | reverse complement strand
CGCCCCGATCTGACTGGCCAGGCGGATGCGCTGCGACTCGCCCCCGGACAGCGTCGGGGCGGTTCGGTCCAACGCCAGGTAGTCCAATCCCACGTCCCGCAAGAATATCAGCCGCCCGCGAATCTCCTTTAAGACCTCCTCGGCGATGATCTGTTCGACGTCGCTCAGCTCGAGCCGCTCGAAGAACTCAGCCGCGGCGGAGATCGCCATGGCGGACACCTGCTGCAAGTTGACTCCCCCGAGTTTTACCGCCAACGCCTGCCGATTGACCCGAGCACCTTTGCAGTCCGGGCAGACTGTCCTGCGCATGTACTTCTCGTAGTACGAGCGCACAAACGCCGACTTGGCTTTACGGTGCTTGTCGTGCAGTTCGGCGATCACCCCGGCGAACTTGCCGCCATGCCGCCACACCCCGCCCGACCAGCGCCACTCGAAGGTGATGTGGGCATCGCCCGTACCGTAGAGCAGGGCGTTTGCAGCTTTGTCGGGTAGCTTGTTCCACGGCGTCTTGATGTCGAACCCGACGTGCTTGGCGACGCCTCGGTAGAGGTGACGCCGCCAGCGTCCGATCTTCGAGCGCATCGGACCCAGCGCGCCGGTCAGAAACGACCGCCGCGGGTGAGCTACCAGCAACTCGGGGTCGAAATCGAAGCGGGTCCCCATCCCGTCGCAGGTCAGACACATCCCGGTGGGGGAGTTGAAGCTGAAGAGCTGCGGCGAGGGCGGCTCGAAGCTCAGCCCGCACTCTGCGCACGCGTATCGTGAAGACAGCAGCAGATCACCGCCACTCGAAGCTGAACGAGTTGCGGACTTCCTCCCGCGCGGTCGCTCTGGTGCGGTCGGTGCCTTGCGCCTACGCCCGTCCGCGCGGACTGAAGTCCGCGGCTCCTTGGCGTTTGCGCCAGTGGGCGTCTCCGTGAGTTGTACGATCAACGTGCCGTCCCCGAGGGTAAGCCCCGCCTCGACCGCTTCCGCCAATCGTGGACGTACTTTCTCGGTCAGCGTCAAGCGGTCGATGACGATCTCGATGTTGTGGCGCTTGTTGCGTTCGAGGTTCGGGTCCTCGGTCAGGCGCATGATCTCGCCGTTGACCCGCGCACGGGTGTACCCTTGCTTGAGCATGTCCTCGAACAGGTCGCGATATTCGCCCTTCTGTTCGCGAACCACAGGAGCTAGGACGAGCAGGTTCGAACTCGCGGGCAACGCCAGGATGCGTCCCACGATCTGCTCGCGGGTCTGGGCGGTGATCGGCTGGTCGCACTCGGGGCAATGCTGAAGCCCCACACGGGCGAACAGCACCCGGAGGTAATCGTGAATCTGGGTGATGGTCCCCACGGTGCTCCGCGGGTTCCAACCGCTGGTCTTCTGCTGGATGGAGATCGAGGGGCTTAGCCCGTTGATCTGATCCACGTCGGGCTTAGCTACCTGCCCGAGAAACTGGCGGGCGTAGGAGCTGAGTGACTCGATGTAGCGGCGCTGCCCCTCCGCATAGAGCGTGTCGAAGGCGAAGCTGCTCTTTCCGCTGCCGGAGACTCCGGTGAAGCAGATCAGCCGATTCCGCGGCAGCTCAACCGACACGTTCCGCAGGTTGTGTTCGCGGGCTCCCTTGACGGTGATCGTCTGACCTGCCATCCGCCCCAGCCTTCTCATGCGTAACCCAGTTGATTACTTCCGTTTCCCGCATTCATGTTGCGGCTGCATACTCCTCTCCCCTGGGGGAGAGGGCAGGGCGAGGGGGCAGGTTTGGCGCTTCTCAACCCTCCCCCAACCCCTCCCTGAAAGGGAGGGGAGTGCGTTTCTCATCGCCCACTCCCGTAAACCCGATCGGCACTCAGTGACGAGGATTAGTATCATTCGTCTCACGGCGCGTCCTGGCCCACTCCCCGGGGCTGATGCGTGATGTTACCCCGCGATGCGGAGGCGGGCCACCGATCAGCCCACCGGCGGGTGGGGCCATTTGCGACGGCCGATCGGTTCCGTCGGGACGACCCTCAGGATGGCGATTGTTCGGCGGTCGAGGAACTCTGCGCGGTGGCCGCCGGCAGGTGGCGGATCGATCGCTCAAAACCTACCCACCACACTCGCCAACGGTCCTGCTCCTGCACCAGGCGGACCTTGACCACGACGGAGGCGTTGGGGTCGCCTCCCGGGTCGGCGGCTTCGAGCAGTACATGTCGTTCCTCGGTTTGGCAGTGGTTCTGATTGGACGAGGGGGGGACGATGCGCGTGCGGGTCCGGGCTTCGAGTTCCTCGACGGGGAAGTCGAAGCTGTCCACATAGTGTCCCAGCGTGGGCGCCCAGGACCGCACCGATTTATATACGCTTTCGTCCAGCTTGGAGTGTGCTTCGCCAATGGAGCGGATGTGGTGTCGGTGAATGGCCGATGGCGCGGAAAGGTCCACCTGCTGGTCGAAGGCCAGATCGCGCGCTTCCCGGTCATCATCCGCGGCCAGGTCCGCCCGGATCGCCTGGAGCAGGGCGTAGGTGACCACTTCAGGCGAGGAGTCGGCGTCGAGGGTAATCCCTGCCACGGTGACGTCCTGGACCGTCGGCACGCGCAGCCGCGCCCCGGCCAGGCGGGCGTCCTGATCGCAATTCCCCACGACCGCTACGACCAGGGCGAACCCCACCGACCCCAGCCACCATCGCGAGGGACACCGAAACCTCATGTCCGATTCTCCTGAGTTGCTCATGACCGCACAGTCTAGTGCTCTTTTCGGAAGCGTACCACCCTGCACCAGGATGAGTAGGCGCTCCCTTTTCGTCCTCGGACTTACGCTGGCGGCTCCGATGTCCGAGAACCCAGAGGGGCGCTCGGGCAGCGGTCCGTGCTACAATGGAGGGGCTGACCCGTTGCGGGGAGGTCTTCCAGCGGTGGAGGGGGGGGAGGTCATCGTGTATCCGAGGGGATGGGAGAGGAAGCAGAACGTTTCCCCTTGCGGCTGAGGAGATTGGCTTGCAAAGCCGTCATCGCTGGCAAGCATGTTTCTGCGTGGGAGTCTTCCTGACTCTTGGTGCGCGCCTGGAGGCGGGTAGGTGTCCGCTCGTCGGGTTTCCCGAGCTTCGTGGTGTGACGGTGCGGGACGTGCTCCAGGACTCGTCGGGGGCGATCTGGCTGGCGGCTGATAACGGTTTGTGGCGCTGGTCGAACGGCGAGTTCGTTCCCGAGGGTAATCGCTTCTCCATTCAGACTCCGGCGGAGTGCCTGCTCGAGCGCAGTGGGGTGTTGTGGGCGGGGACTGGTGACGGCGTGGTGGGTGTAGACCTGTCCGCCATGGCTAAGGTGGACGGACCGGCGCAGCTCAAAGGTATGCGTGTGTATCGCATGGTCCCCGACGCTGCCGGGTGGATCTGGTGCGCGACTTCTGGAGGGCTCTTTCGATTACATCTATCCGGTCCGACTGCGACCGCCGACTTGGTCAGTGGTTCCGGGGGGCGTAATCTGCGCAGCTTGGCGGCGGATAGCTCGGGACGGGTTTGGGCAGGAGCGGACGGCGTGCTCCTGGAATACGACTCGGGCACCCTGAGCGAGCGGTACGCAGACGTGATCGACGGGCGGGAGGTCCGGGCGCTTGCGGTTGACGCGGACGGAACGCTGTGGGTCGGTCTGCACGGTCGGGGCGGAGTCTATCGATTGACGGACGGGAGTCTATCCCCCGTCGTGTACCCTTCCAGGCGGCTGGATGTCAACGTGATCGTTCCGCATCCTAATGGTGAGATCTGGATCGGGACCGAGACCGGGATCATCCGCTGGATCGGCGGCGAGATCGCCAGGATAGACCACGAGGTTGGGCTGGAACAGGAGTCGGTCCTGGACGTGTTCGTGGACCGGGAGGATCTGGTCTGGATCGCATCCCGTGGGGGCGGGATCCACCAGTTGAAGAGCCCGCACGTTCTGTCCTACTCGGTGCATGATGGTCTGCCAAATCCGGTGGTGCAGGCGGCTTTGCCTCGACCAGGCGGGGAGTTCATCGTGGGGACTGCGGCGGGCTTCTGCCGCATGAACACGACCGGGCAGGTTGTGGGCCGGTACGCGTATCTGGGCAGTGTCAGCCATCTCCACGCCGACAACCGCAACTGGTTGTGGGTTGGCGGGCGAGACGGGTTGGCCTGCTTCGGCGAGACTCGCCACGAGCGTCTCAGCATCCCCGAGCCGCTCCGTGAACTCCGCAATATCACCACGATTGCGCCCGGCGATGACGGTGACATCATGGTGTGTGCGCACTCCGGGTTGTGGCGGATCGAGGGGCGTGCATGGTCCCTTTCGGCGACTCAAGTGGAGTCCGAATCCGGCGGGGCGCGCTTCAACGGTCTGTATCAGTCGCCGGACGGCGTGGCGTACTTGATGACCCCCGCCGGACTGCTCCGGAGTGCCGCCGGCGAACCGTGGGCGAGTATGCCCAGCAGTCGGGCGGTGCTTTCGATGGCAGCCGGTCCGGAAGGGCGCATGTGGCTGGGGACCTCGCAGGGACTGATGACTCTGGAGGATGGGTTCTACCGCGACTTCTATCGGCGGGGAGCGCCGCACGGTCCGGTGGTGGACATGGCGGTCGATCACCGGGGAACGCTGTGGATGGCGACCGCGGAAGGACTCCGGTGTTACGATGGCATGCGCTTTGCGGTTTTCGGCGAAGCCGACGGCCTGCCGAGCGGTGACGTTCGGTGCGTCTGCGCGTTGAGTCCGGGTGTGCTACTTGCCGGCACGGTGGAGGGGTTGGCGGTCATCGAGTCGGACCGCATTTCCCCGAGCAGCGCTCCTCCCCGAGTGGTGATTAGCGACTTCAAAGCCGGCGGGGAGCAATACGCGATCACCTCGGCGCCGCTCTCCGTGCCTCACTGGCAGCGAAACGTGAGTATCAGCTATCAAGGGATTGGCTTTCGACAGGAACCGAAGCGGTTGCGCTACGAATGGCGTCTGAGCGGTTTCGCGGAGGAATGGTCCGCCCCGACGCCCGAGCCGACTCGTGCGTTTACGAATCTCTCCTGGGGCGACTATGTGTTTGAGGTTCGTGCGGTGAATGCGCGCGGTGTCCGCAGTGACCGGGTGGCTGCGGTGTCCTTTGAGGTCGGACCTCCGGTGTGGTTCAACCCGTGGTTTGCCGCGGGGTGTGCGATCGTGCTGGCTGCCCTGCTGACCGGGTTCGTCGCTTCACAGCGCAAGAAGCGTCAGCTCCAGCGTGCCGCCGCGGCGGCCACCGTCGCCAAGAGCGAGTTTCTGGCCAAGGTGAGCCACGAGATCCGGACGCCACTCACGGTGATTCTGAGCTGTACCGAGGGACTGGCGGATCCGCAAGATGCCACGGCGCGACGTCCGGAGACGATCGACGCTCTCCGGCGGAACAGCAGTCACCTGCTGGGCTTGATCAACGACTTGCTGGACCTGTCCAAGATCGAGGCGGGGCGTCTGCCGGTGCGCTTGGTTCCCGCATCGGTTCCGGAGATCCTCGCCGAGCTCGACGGGATAATGCGCGTCAACGCGGAAAGTCACGGGCTGGACTTCCGAGTCCTGTATGAGACCGCCGTCCCGGAGCAGATTGTCACCGACGCCGGGCGTTTGCGCCAGGCCCTCATTAACCTGGTCGGAAACGCGATCAAGTTCACCCCGGAGGGGCAGGTGCTGGTCCGCGTGCGGGTCGAGGAGGGGGAGGGCGCAAGCCGGCTGATCTTCGACATCGAGGATACCGGCGTGGGCGTTCCGCCGGAGAAGGCGAAGTTGATCTTCGAGGCCTTCAGCCAGGTGGAGTCGCTCACCTCCCGTCAGTTTGCGGGAACGGGTCTGGGGTTGGCCATCGCCAAGTCGATCAGTGAGCGTTTGTATGGTGAAGTTTCTTTGCGTAGTGAGCTGGGCCGGGGGAGCACCTTCACCCTGGCGCTGGATCTGTCCAGGGCGGGGATCGATACGCTGGGGATGGAGCCGACCATGGTCCGCCCCGCTGATCTCGTGGGAGGGCGTGCCTTGATGTCGGTCCCGCCCGAGCCCAGCGGACCGGTGCTATCGGGCAGGGTGCTTCTGGCGGAGGACGCACGAGACATCAGCGAGATTATGCAGCTTCAGCTCGAGTCTGCGGGGGCATCGGTCCGGGTGGTGACCAACGGTCCCGACGCCGTGCGCATCGCCAGCCAGGGCTCATTCGACGTGATCATCATGGATATTCATATGCCCGGGATGGACGGGGTCTCTGCCATCCGGGAGCTGCGCGCTCGCGGGGTAAGCACCCCCATCATCGTCATGAGCGCCGACTCGTCGGAAGACAGCCACCGCCAGTGTGACATCGCGGGGGCGGACGGGTTCGTTCCCAAGCCCTACCAGAAGGGGCGTTTTCTCGGTGAGGTGGGGCGTCATCTCGATTCCACCGTGCCAACCGAATCCGATCCCGCTTCTCTTCCGCTGGAATGCCAGTTGGAACTCGGGTCTCCGCGCATGGTTGCGGTGGTCAAGGAATTCGCCAGCTCCTTGGGCGGGCGCGTGCACCGCATGCGGGCCGCCCTGGAGCGCGGCGACCTGGAGACCGTAGCGGAGCTGGCCCATCAGCTCAAAGGGGCTGGAGGGATCAACGGCTACATGTGCGTCACCGAGCAGGCTCGGAAGCTCGAGGACGCGCTCGACGGAATGGAGGCGGAGGCGGTGCGGACGCGCATCGACGAACTGGATCAGCTCAACACCCGGATCCTCGCCGGACTGGGGCTGGCGACGCCAGGTTCCACCCACGATCGCGGAGGCTGACTCCGCTCCCGTCTTGGCAAGGGGCTCTTTTCTCCTGGGTCGCGGACCCCATCGTGGGAAGTCGCCCCAGAGCGGCGCAGGGTTGTAGCCAAGCGCATCGCCCCAAAGGGGCGCACGGTTATAGCCAGGGGTGAAGCGTAGCGCAACCCCTGGAAACCTAACCACCCAACGTACCCGCCCCGGTTGGGGCGGAGGATCGCTAATACACAAGAACCCCTGACCAAATGCCTTGGCCCCGCTGGGGCCGAATAGACGTGCTGCCCAAGCCTCTGCGGCGTCTGATCGTCCCACAACAGTCAGGGCAAATGGGACACTCGCCGAGCCCGTCGAGTTCCTCTCGCCCACGAATCGTCCTTCCTGGCCAACTCCTTGGGAGGAGAACCTGCATCTTCAACTAACACTACAGCGCAAAGTCACTTCCTACGCAAGTCCGTATGTGTGTCACATCGATACCCCGTTTTCGTAGTTTCTTGAGTGTTGTCTTGCGATGGCCGGCCTTGGCGGCGGCGTTGTGGTTCCGGGTGTAGCTGAT
>JAAEQG010000031.1 GCA_024231775.1 bacterium | reverse complement strand
CTAGCAGTCTGTGGTGAAACACCGATCCGGCGGCATCGGCAAGGATGAGGGCGCCAACCGCGCGAAGCGGTTTTCAATCCTGCGAAGCGCGAGATGAAGCTCCCTCGGCAACAGAGGACGCCGCATCACCGCCCAGAACGCTAAAACGACCGCCAAGACACGGCCACACAAGCCCTGGAGACCTCGGGCAGTGCCCACGCCGAACAAACTGCGCATCACCAGCCCAGATTGAAACCCGCCACGTGGATCAGCACCCGTTTCAGGATGTTCGGATGGCTACGCAGGTGAGCTGGCCGCATCCCGCCGACATAAAGCGCCGCACCAGTAATCTTAAACTACCAGGTCTTTCTTGCGCCTCCTTGCATCAACGTGATGCGCCAAACTCGGAACGTCTCAAAACCTCACTTACCTCACTATCACCGCCAACCTACCGCTGGATCGAGGGATTGCGTGACGGCCTCGTGTCCGAAGGAAGCTCGTTCGTGTCCGCTTCCCCCGAGCCAACGTGACTGTCGGACGGTTCCTTGGAACCACCACCGCCGCCGAGGCTGAAGTCTTTGCCGTTGGCTGACCGGTAGCACTGCGTCCACGCCTGGTAGTCAGCAAGTCCGATGCACTGATCTCCGTCGAATTCGGCGAGCGGATGATAGTTGGCGTCGCCGGCGCAGGTGCCGAATGCCGCGACGAAGGCCCAGTAGTCGTCTTCGTCAACGTCGCTGTCTCCGTCGAGGTCGCCGCACGGATCGCACTCGTCGGGGATCCCGTTGATGTTGTAGTCGTTGCTGAACAGCTCGCACTCGTCCGGGGTGCCGTTTGGCTGGCAATCCAGACTGGATCCGGCCGCGATGTCGCAGGCGTCCTCGACGTCGTCGCCGTTGCAGTCGGGGAACATGCGCTCACACACGTCGGGGACGCCCGTGGTGTCGCAGTCGATGCCCGGCGCAGTGGCGATGTCGATGTCATCGGGGGTATCGTTCCCGTCGCAGTCCGGATCGCACTCATCCGGAACATCGTTGGTGTTGTCGTCCAGGCTAGTTCCTGCGGTGATGTCGCAGAGGTCCGAAACGCCGTTATCGTTGCAGTCCTCCTCGCAGTCATCCGGCGTGTTGTTGCCATTGCAGTCATCGGCCTGGCCACAGCCACCCGGACCAGTGAAGCCATCCGGATGACAGAGTGCGTGATCGCAATCGAGCTCGCACCAGTCGAGCATTCCGTTGTCGTTGCAGTCTTCCTGGCACTCGTCGGGGACACCGTTCGTATCGGTGTCGAGACTGCCACCACCCTTGAGGGTGTAGTACGGTCCGATGTCATCCCAGTCCGGCGGGCAATCCGGCTGCCCACTCGGAGTGGACATGTGGTACATCGGCAGGGAAGGATCGATGTCGCACTCGTCCGGGATGAAGTTTCCGTTGCAGTCCTCGCTGGTAGCTCCAGCAATGTCGTCCGTATCGACGACGCAGTTGCGGTTACAGTCCTGACACCAGTCCAGGACTCCGTCCTCGTTAGTGTCAGAATCCGTTCCGTAGTTGTACGCCCCACCGGGTAGGAGCAGCGAGTCCGGCTGGAGGTCACGATCGCACTCATCATCGGTCGTGTAGGTCAGATTGTCGAAGTAGGCAGTGCAGATCGCACTGTTGTTGAGCAACAGTACCTGGCGATCGCCCAGGGTGTTCGGATTCTGATCGACCGCCAAGGACTGCACGGGGTTGGTGTCCGGCTGGCCCACGACATGCGTACCATTCCAGTAGGTGATCAAGTCCTGATTGTTGTCAATCCGGATGTTGACGTGCTCTACGGTGTCCGGATACCACTTTGAGTGGTGACCGTTGACGATCTGCGACCAACCACCGTTAGACAGAATCTCCACTTTGGTGTCACCGCTCAGCCAACGTCGGAAGCGAACTCCCGCGTTGAACCGGGCGTAGACGCTGGTGCTGCTCTCGCCCCCGGTCACCCGGTAGCAGGTCGGCGCGGTGTTCGAGAAGCACGCAGGAACGCCAAGGGTGTCATCGTTAAGGAACACGTCACACATATTCCACACCACAAACATGACGTCGCCACCATCCGAGGTCGGTTCTTCATCGACCACGACGTCGACTTCCCAGTACTCCATGCCCGCGTCTCCCGTTCCGGGCATGCCCGGTTGCTCGTCGCGCGCTCGCGGGCCTCGCGCTCCCTGAGGAATGTCGCCAGCGGCTCCCGCACGCGGATTGAGCTTCACTGCACGACCGCTCATGGGGCTGGGCAAGCCAGATGCGGAGACGATCTCCGCCGCGGGATAGGCAGAACTTTGTTCCAAGGTCCAGCCCTTCTGGCAGTCGAGGTCGCCCGTCACAAACGCGGGAGACTCCGTGTCGAAGTCCCACTCATGTTCGTGATTGCAGGCCATGCACGCCACCGAGGTGGCGGGCGAGCCACAGGAGCAGTTCTGGTCAGCCTCACAGAAATCGGGGATATCGTTGGCGTTACAGTCCGTATCCAGACCGTTGCTGATATCCGCGAGGTCATCCACACAGTTCCCGTTGCAGTCCACCCAGTCCATCAACACCGGTCCGCTGATGCAATAGCGGAACTCGTCAAGCTTGAGCTCTGGGTCGGAATAAGGGTGAGTATGGTTGTTGTCGATCGGATTCACCCTGAAATAGTCGATGCGGTACGCATCGGGGGTGAGCCGCGTAGTCGTTACCTTCAGCTCACCTTCCACGTATACGTATACGGCGTCGTTGATGTTATCCAGGACGACTTCAATATCCTTGCAACTGCCGAGGCTGAGCGCGACGCCTGTGTTGATCCATT
>JAAEQG010000030.1 GCA_024231775.1 bacterium | reverse complement strand
GAACCTTTTGGGTGTCGGGGCAATTCTCGGCATCCTGCTTCTGGTAGGCACCGGTTGTCCGGGGACGGCGCCGACGCCGGGCGACGCCTGCACGAACGCTGCGTGTCTTGACGACGGCGACCTGTGCACGACCGACACGTGTGCGGTCGTGGGCGGTGCGGCCGAGTGCACGCACACTGCGGTTGCGTGCGAGGATCTGGAAGTTTGCGACGACGCCACGGGCGAGTGCGTCGAGGTTGACTGTGTTGATGACGCTGACTGCCTCGATCTGCAGATCTGCGACGCGAACAACGAGTGCGAAGATGTCGAGTGTGTCGACGCGGCCGATTGCGCGGACGACGGCTTGTACTGCACGGGCGACGCAGCCTGCACGGCCAACCTGTGCGGTTTTGCCGGCACGCCGTGTGCGGCGGGCGAGACCTGCGACGAGGACGCGGACGTATGTGTAGCCATCCCCGAGGATCTGTCGGTGACCATCGCGGGTTGCCCGGATGCCCCGGCGCAGGGTGACACGGTCACGCTGACCGCGACGGTGATCAACGACGAAGGTGCGTTGGCCTACGACTGGACGGTAACGGGTTCGACGATGGCGAGCTCGGACGGTCTGGCGACGCTGGACGTGCTGGTGGCCAGCGGCTCCACGACAGTGACGATCGAGGTCGCGGACACCAACGGAACGGCGACGGCGACCTGCGAGTTTGACGCAGAGTTCACCAGTGAGATCATTGTCGAGGCTGGTGCTTTGCTGGCTGACCGTTCGATTCCGGCTGGCATCTATGCCGGTGGCGTACCGCCGAACGGGGCCGGCGCGACGAACTTCATCAACATGCTAAATGGTACGGCGTCTCAGCAGGGCGCTGATCCAGCCGCCTTGGTCTCCACGTGGTCGCTTACGAATCAGCCGGCCGGCAGCGGTGTGCTCACTATTCTCCAGCCCAACGCGCTGCTCAGCGGGTTCCAGGTCGGTGCGCCGGCGTCCGCAGGAACCTACTCGTTCCTCCTGGAGGTGACGAACAACAACACCGGCGAGTCAGCCTCCGATACGATAGACCTGACTCTGATAGACGCCCCGATCGTCAACCTGACCGGTGCCGTGGGTGACCAGACCCGCTGGTGGGTTGAGAACGACGTCACCGTCGACATACCGATTACTTACACCGCGAGCGAATCGACGACCATCCAGCTATGGGCTCATGCCGCTGGTCTCCCACCGGCGCTGCAGCAGGTGTTGCTGGGTAGCGGTGTTGTCGCTGCCGCGGCTGGCGGCACGGCGACCGTGTCCTGCGATACTTCGTTGCTCGCTGAGGGTGCGGCCACCTTGAACCTTGGCGTCAACTCCGTGGATGCCGTTGGTGCGACCGCCTTGGCCGCCCTGACCACTGTTGCGGCCACGCCGGGAACCATCATCGTTGGCAACTCCCTGGTCAACACGCCGGTGAACAGCGCCATCACGGGCGTCGCCGCCACGACGGCTCCGGAGCCGCCCTTCGTGGACATGCTCACTGAGGTGGGCGAGCCACGAGCGATCACCGTGGCTCAGGGTCCGGAGGCGTTCACCACGGACTTGGTTATCCATCCGGGCGTCGGTGAAGCTGGTGGTGCCGCTGACGCACTCGGTCACCCTGGCGTTTCTTCGGCGCAGCGACGGTTTATCGTCGGCGTGGACTTCAATCAGGACGGACTGGATGACCTTGGCTGGATGAGTGCCAATGGTGTTGCCGGTGCCGCCAGCTTCGCCATTTTGTTCGGGGCCAACGACATCGGCACCGCCGACGGCGGGGCCGCCACGGCGAACGCCTCGAACACCGGCGACTGGGAAACGGCGGTTGCTGCCTACGCGGTCAACGTTGGCACGCTGGTGAACGCCACGGCCAACGCCGCCGGCGAGACGGTCCAGGCGATCGCCTCGGGCGACTTCAACAACGACGGCAACCCGGATCTGGCCACAGCGACTAACCGGGCGGTGGCAACCACCGCCTCGAACGCCCGCATTATTCTGCTGGGCGGCAGTACTGATCCGGCCAACGGTGCGGTGACCCGGACGTACACCGCCCGTGCTACCCAGACTGACGCCACCGGCGTCGGTGTGTATGGGGATTGCGCGGCCGTGTTCGGTGGTTCCGACTTCACGGGCGACGGTGTCGACGACGTGGCCTTCAGTTTCCCCGGTACAGACGTGAGCGGCGCTGGTGAGGAGGATGGCGAGGTTAACGTCATCTATGGTGACACCAGCGTGCTCCCGACGGTCTCTCTGCCCGCGGCCGGTACGCTGCTGGCGACCGCCGTTGCTCCGAACGGGGTGACGTTTGCCGGTACCACTGCCGCGAACAACTTCTACGGTCTTTCGCTGGCTGTGGGCAACTACAACGGGGCCAACGCTGATTTGGTCGTGGGTTCCGGGTCAGTCGACGGTTTGAGGTTCTACCCTGGTCAGTCGAACGCCCTGGGGGCGGCGACCGTCGAGTGGGACTTCCAGGCCGCCGTCGACATGCTTAGTGACGACGATGGGTTTCCCGGTCACGTGGCGGTGGCGCCGATTAGCGGCCACGCCAGCGGGTTTGATGACATCATTTGTGGTCTGCCCGGCGAGGGCGCCGGCGGAACGATTCGCATCATTCCTCCGGGCGGAAGCGGCAACCCGAGCATCGCAGCCGTTGGTATCTTGGCGATTCCGAACTCTCGGAGCGCTGCGCTGGACGGCGAGATCGGCATGGCCTTCGCCGTGGGTGATGTAGACCAGGACCTCGACAACGACCTCATCGTGGGCAACAGTACGACCGGCACCCTGCTGGGTGATGTGTGGGTTGAGTACGGTCCGGTCTCGGCGAGCATGACCTTCTCCGACCTGGTGAACGACTTCGACATCGCGTTCCTCGGGACGGATTGTGGCTCGTTCGTCGGCTTCGGTGACGTGAACGGTGACGGCTTGGGCGACCTGCTCATGGCGGACCCGGTGACCGACCTGACGGCGGTCTTTGGCTTGCAGCAGTAGCTGAAAGTCCGAGGCTGGACGAGACCATGTAAATCTGGAGTACAAGGGGCTTGGCTTCGCGAGGAGTCAGGCCCCTTCCTTTTTTCGGGTTTTGACCTTCGCTGCGACGGGACACCGACAGAGGAGATTTCGATGACGATAGTGAGGGGTACCCGACATGCTGGGCGGTTGGCCTCGACGTGGGTTCTGGTTGTGCTGTGGGCAATCGGTGGCGCTAGCGGGTGTGCCCAAGGGCATAAGCAGGCGATCGATCCCGCTGGCGGTACTCAAACACCTCCGGCGGGCGCGCACGAGACACCCGCCCCCGATCCACCAGTGCCGCCGGCTGCACCGACGGCGGAACCGACCGCCACACCGGCCCAAGCACCAAGGCCCCCGGTCGAGCCCGCACCGCCCGCCGAGTCCGCCAACACATCAGATTGGGTACTACCTAACCTGATCATGCACGAGAGCCGTTGGTTTGAAGTGCGGTGCGAGGGCCGGCGCATCGGGCAGGTGCACTACACCGTGACCGAGTTTGACCTGACCCGGGTGCTTCGCACCGGCCTGGAGTATTTCCTTTTTCCGGATGCCGAGGGGCAGCACGGCCATTGGTATTGGGCTCGGTTCTACAGTTCGGTGACGACACAGGGCAAGCCCGTATCAAGTTGGGTCACCGGGACGTGGGGCAAGACTGGTTTCAATCACCGGCTCAAGGCGGCGAAAGGCGGTGCCACGTTCCGTCGCAACCTGTTTGGCGAGACCCTCTCGGAGCAGCCGGTGGGTATTGGTCAGACGTTTCTGCTGCCGGCTCAGTATATCGAGAAAGCCATGGGCACCGTCGGGAGCCCGGGTGATAAGTTCCGTTGCCAACGATTGGCCTGGGACATTGAGACACGGGCGCTGCTGACCGACACGACCGCGGCGTATCCGAGTTACACCTACACCTATGAAGGACTGGAAACCGTAAAGGGCGCCGACGGCAAAGAGATTGCCGCCCGGAAGTTTCGTGAAGTCCCGGACGGCAATTCCGAGCAGGTGAGCTACCTTTGGCTTGATGACACGGGACAACCGGTGCGTCGGTTGGTACCGTACGCTCTTAACTTCGAACTCAGCCTCTGCACAGAAGAAGTGGCCAAGAACGGGCAAACCATGACCTGGTCGCAAGCGGAGGAGTTGTTCGGCGAGAGGGCGACGACGACGACACAGCCGGCCCGAGGCGACTTGTAAGTCCCAGCCCCATGGCGCCCGGCCTTCGCATCGCGAGCTGCGGCGTCTGGTGGCCTATTCTATCCGTGCTGTGAGAGCCTGTAACGCCCGGGGCGCATGCTCACCCTTCGGGATGAGCATGGCACCCAGCTGGGGTATTGACTCGACCGATGTGGGCTATTCGTGTTTGGGCTTATGCCGCGGCGGTGGTTCCGTTGATCGGTTCGATGCGGGTGATGTGGACGGGATCGCAGTAGACGAACCGGTCGGGGACGTCGTCCTCGGTGGGCTCCAGGCCGATGACCATCTCGGCGCGGCTGACGGCAGCCATCTCCGGATGGCGGACATCGTATGACGAGCCGTCTGATAGAAAGACGCGGATGGCTGCAAACGGTTGCTTGCGCAGGTGAACCAGAATCTGAGCAGGACGCATCAAACACCTCTAATGCGATCATACGGCGTTACCGCCCGCCGGGCAAGTTGGTAGGTCCGGTGGTCCACAGGCCCGGCGCTCCAGCGTATAATGCGAAGATCAGTTGCTGACCGCCGGTTGAGCGTCCGGTGCAAGCGGTTTCGCCGCCCTGCGGGCTGACGCTTGGCGTTTCTTGCTTTGTCGGTCAGCGCGGGCAGAAGCCCTCGGCTCTTTGATTCTGAGTCGGGTCTTGTGCTGGAGTCCGTATAATACCGGTGCGGAGCCAATCGGGGGGGGCGCTTGACGAAGGAGGCGGAGCTGTGATGCGACGGGTGACGGGTGGGTTGATCTTGGGGTTGGTGATCGTGGGATCTCTGCTCGCTGGGGGATGTCGGCTGCACCCGGTCAGCCTGGCGATGACCCTGATTGGCGATGCGGTGGACGACCGTGACGTCGAAGAGCGCAAACCGCTGCTGATGGGCAAGAAGGCTGAGGCGGCGAATGAGATGTTCGGGGAGCGGCATGATGCCCTGGTGGATGATGCCAGCGGTACCAAGTGGCTGATCTATCGCGAGCCGGGCGAGAGCTTCAGCGAATCCTTCTACGTGGTCGAGACGTCGCCCGCTGGGATCATCACCGGTCTGTTCAAGTGCAAGCGGAACATCGACGGGCTGGAGGATGTGCGGAGACGGGACGAATTGGCGGAGCTGGTGTATGGCAAGACGCCGGGAGAATGTGAAGCCGATGCGGGGCTGGACCCGCCGATCTTTACCATGCACAGCGAGCTGACCGGCGCCGCCGCCCGGTTCTACGACGTGCGCAACTGGACCCATACTCGCGGGTCGCGGTACTGTGTGCTGGTCTTCAGCCTGCGAAACCTGTGCGAAGAGATCCGCCTGATAGGGGTTACGACTGGTGAAGCGGTTCCGTAGCGTTTGTGGATCTGAGAAGGAGGTCAGAAGCCAACTCGCAACTGGGTGTGGAACGCAGAGACGCTGAGGGCGCAGAGAGGAACGGCGCGGGTGCCGGGTGGCATGGGTGAGCTTTGCTCACCCGTGTGACATTCCAGGCATGCTCACGGGCAAACAAGTTTGCCCATGCCACCCGGCTACGCCAGCCATTCGTCATCGAGGATCGTCGGGGGGCAGGCCATTGAGCCAGCCCTGGTGCTTCTCGACCATGTGGGGCATGCCGATCTGTTTGAAGAGGTCTCTGGCCTTGATCCAGAGCTTGCGGGCTTCGCCAAGATCGCCTCGTTTTTCTGCCACCGTGCCCAGGTTGCCGTAGTCGCTGGCCATGCCTTCGAGCCGTCCGAGCTTCTCTTCGATCTCGAGTGACTTGCGGTGCATCTTCTCGGCCTGATCGAGGTCGCCGCGCGTTTGGTGGATTATGCCCAGGTTGCCGCATTGGTTGGCCATGCCTTCACGCCGGCCGAGCTTCTCGTTGATCTCAAGTGACTTGCGGTGCATCTTCTCGGCCTGATCCAGGTCGCCGCGCGTCTGGCAGATCACCCCGAGGTTACCGTAACTTGTGGCCATGCCTTCGAGGCGGCCGAGCTTCTCGTTGATCTTGAGTGCCTTACGCTGCATCTCCTCGGCCTGATCCAGGTCGCCG
>JAAEQG010000029.1 GCA_024231775.1 bacterium | reverse complement strand
GGTCTGGAGCCGGCATGGGCAGCGACCGCCCCCACTCGAACCTCCGCACAACGCTGCTCTGTGGTGGTGCGGTCCTGTGCCTTTGCGTCGTCGCCCTCGCGCTGCGCACGTACCCGGTGTATGAGAAAGTCTTCACCCCGGGCTACGTTAGCTTCCAGGGGGTCGATCCGTGGTGTCACGTTCGAAAGGTAGACAACCTCGTCCACCAGTTTCCTCACCTCATCGCCCATGACCCGTACGCCCTGCATCCCGGCGGACAGAATATCGCGGTCGGACCGTTCTTCGACCTCCTGCTCGCCGGGGCGATCCTGCTCGCCGGGCTCGGGGCCCCCACCGTCGAGCTGACCCATGCCCTGACCGCCTGGTTTCCGGCGGTGTTAGGAGCGCTAACCGTACCGGTAGTCTACGCCCTGGCCCGATCGCTGTACGGCCGACGCATCGGTCTGCTGGCTGCCGCGTTTGTCGCGGTGCTCCCCGGGCCTTTCCTACATACGTCCATGCTGGGCAATCCCGACCACCATGTGGCTGAGTGCTTCTTTCTATCTCTGACCATGTTGTTCCTGATCCTGGCGGCGAACCGCTCCGAACCCTGCAACCTGGGGTTTCGAGCCCTCTCAGCCGGCGACCGACCGCGTTTGCTCCGGTTGATAGGTCTGTCCGCGTTGGCCGGGCTGGCGTTTGGATGCTATCTGCTGACCTGGGTGGGCGGATCGCTTCTGGTGTTGTTCGTCTTCATCTGGATGGTGTTCCAGTGCGTGTTGGATCATCTCCAGGGGCGCCGACCTGCTTACCTGGGCATCATCGCCCTGCCGCTGTTCGCGATCCCCCTGCTCATGGTGCTCCCCTTCCGCACCCACACCGGCTACTTCGATTACCACCTGGCCGCCCTCTGTGGTGCCGGCGTCACTATCCCTCTGTTGGCCGCCATGTCCTCAATCCTGGTCGCCCGCAAGGCACGGCCCGTTTACTATCCTGCGGCTCTACTGCTCACCGCCCTCGCCGCAGCCATACTCTTCCAGGTCTTCGCCCCGTCACTTGCGGACAGCGCCCGAGGAATGCTCCGCGCATTCCTCGCCGGCGCAGTCGTCGCCGGGCCGGTGGAAGAAGCGTCTCCGCTACTCGCCGACGCTCCCGCGGTCGCCCTGGCCCGAGCCTGGAACACCTTCGCCACCGGCGGCACACTCGCCCCGATCGCCCTGGTCATTCTGCTGCTGCAGGCGGTCCGCGCGAAGTCGCCCGGCAAAAACCTCCTGCTCATCTGGAGCCTGCTGATCCTGCTATCCACCCTGAGACAACGACGCTTCGCCTACTACGGAGCCGTCAACGTCGCCATCCTCTCCGCGTGGTCCTGTGCTGCCGTGCTACAGCTTTCCGGATGGGCAAGCTCCGGTTCTGCCGGTCGCGGGCGCTGGAAGCCGGCGCTAGGTCTGGCATTGGTCATCCTCTTCGGTCTTGCCCCCAACCTCACCCCGGCGTGGCGTATCGCCCGAGAGCATCGCGGACCCCCTCCGGACTGGCATGCCGCAATGGACTGGCTGCGGGAGAACACCCCCGATCCCCTGGGCGATCCCGACGCGTACTACGCCCGCTACGACCATGCGCTAACCGAAGACGGACAGGCTTCGAGCGCTTCGAGCTACGGGGTCATGTGCAGTTGGGACCGCGGATACTGGGTGATGGGCCTTGGCCATCGCGCCCCCAACGGGAATCCGACCCAGACCGGCGCGGGCGTCACCGCAACCTACTACGTCGCCCGAAGCGAAGCACAAGCCGCCCGCATACTGGACGAATGCGGGTCACGCTACGTGGTCATCGACTACTCCATCCCCGTTTGGAGGGGGCCGGGAGGCGCACCTGCGGTTGGCAAGTTCTGCGGTCTGGTCACCTGGGCGGGGCAGAACCCCGCTGACTTCCTGGAGACCTACCACTCACGCGGCGACGATGGCACCTTCTATCCCCAGATGATCCTCTTCGCCCCAGCCTACTACCGCACCATGGCCGCGCGGTTGTATACCTTCGGAGGCCAAGCCTGCACACCCACCGGCGGCGCTTGGGCGGTGGCCTTCGCCGAGCATGAAGGCCCGGGTGGCAAACCCATTAAAGAGTTGCTCACCCGCAAACACTTCGACACCTACGAGGAAGCCCAGCGCTTCCTCGACGCCCAGACCTCCTCCAATTGGCGCCTTGGCGGCATCTCATCTTCCGAAAGCTGCGTGCCTCTGGAGGCTTTGCAGCACCACCGGCTGGTCTTTCAATCCCCTACCGCCGTCGCTCAGCGCGGCCCGCAGACTATATCCTGGGTGGAGATCTACGAGTACGCCGACTGGCGTCCCGCCGAAACGGAACCTGAGAGCTGACCATGGCGTCTCGCCAACAGCGACAGTACCAGATCGAGCGCATGACCAGACTGAAGCTCATCGCCAGCGTCGCGATGCTTCAGCTGGCTGCGTGGGCGGCGTTCCACCACTTCCGCACGGTACCAGACGCAGCACTGCTTGACTTCGCCGACTCGCGCACCAACCCGGGCTACCGTCTGGATCCCAACACAGCCCCCTGGTCCGAGCTGACCGCCCTGCCCGGCGTAGGAGAGACCAAAGCCAAAGCGATATCAGCCTACCGGGATGAAGTTCGCGCTCGGACAGGTAACCCTGCCGAGACGGTCTTTCGTAGTGCCGCCGATCTCCAGGCCGTGAACGGCATCGGCCCCAAAACGGCGACCCGCATCGAGCCCTTCCTCACCTTCACATCCAGTAGCACCCCCGAGTCAGCAAACGAATCACCCCCCGCGACCATAACGAAGCGCGCAGGTGCCCTTCCTCTGCCGTGGTGCCCCATCCCTTCAGTGATTATCGGTCCAGTTTGTAGCGTCACCCCTTGTGGGTGACGAGCACGCGCGCCCCGTCCTTTGCGCAGCAAAGGGTGGGGGCTCACCACCTCACACGACGGTGAAGTACCCAACCTCTCTCTCAGAGATGATGGGGCACCCTGCTGTCGGCTCAGTCTGTAGCGGCCGGCGTCCCCGCCTACCGTCGGCACGGGTGCCCCGTCCTTTGTGTGGCAAAGGGTGGGACCTTGGCATCTCACACGATGGTGAAGTCCCCAACCTCTCTTTCCCTAGCGGCCGGCATCCCGCCCTCGCTGCAACCCTCAGCCCCTGAAGGGGGCGTAGGAATAGAGCCCAGGGTGAGCGAAGCGAGCCCTGGGAAATCAAGCGTTTCCGCGCAGAGCCCCCGGAGGGGGTGAAGGAAGGTCTCGGCATTCCCCGAAGCGATGAGGCGTCCGCGGACGACACTCTCGTCACCCCGGATACACGCTACAGAATGACTGAAGCGGAACTAACTACCGTCGCGCTCCGCCACCGCCGCGAGGTAGTGAGCGCCCACGTCCTCGTTGGCAGGATCCAGCAGGCGGCCTTTGTCGAAACTTTCGATCGCTTCGTCCAGCTTGCCCAGAGCCTGCAAGTACACACCATTCAGATCGTAGACTCCCGCCAGGTCTTGCCGGTACTGATCGTTGTGGGACTCGAGCTGATAGGCCCGCTCCAGATGCTCGATGGCCTGCTCATAATCCAGCTCGTCGCGTCGTTCCAGTCCCTCGGCATGGCTGAGCACCGCCGTGTTATAGCGGGCTGTGTATGATGTAGGATCCAGTTCGTTGGCTGCCTTGTACATGTTCAAAGCCGAGTTGTTCTCCCCCCGACCGTGCATGTACCTAGCCACGCGGAGATACTGCAACGAAAGGCGACTTCTGAATGACTCGTCCGCCGGAGCGTGGGATTTGGCGCTGTTGAGATGTTGAATACCCATGGTGTAGCGCCCGGCGTCCAGGTCGCGCTTCCCGCGCTCCGCCTCCAGCCGCGCCGTGGTCTCTCGGTAACCATCCGTCCATGCGGAGATTTCGTAGGCCTTGGATAGATCCGCACCGGCGCCGGTCAGGTCACCGCCGCTCAGCTTGTCTTCAGCCTGCTTGACGTATGCCTCTGCCAGATCGTGTCCGTAGGTCACGTTGTTCGGGGCGACGCTATGGGCGATCGCCAGTTCCTGGAATGCTTCCCGCGTGCGACCGACTTTGCCCAGCGCCTTGCCCAGGAGGTTATGCACCATGCCCACGTCCGGGTGCCGCTCGACGAGTTTCTCCGCCCGCTGAATGACTTCGCCCACCGTCGCTCCCGCAGCGAAGATATTCGCCGTCTGCAAGGAGAGCAGCGATTCGAGAGCCTGACCATGAACAGCAAACGCGTCGGAGAGCGCGACATGTGCCTCCGCGTTTTGCGGGCTTCGATCGGTCAACTCGAAGAGCAGCCGCAGGGCGTCTTCGCTACTACCGCCGATCTTGAGCTTGCGGCGTGCAACTGCCAGAACCTCATCATCACTCTGCTGCAAGGTGCGCACGTTCTCCAGATCGCTCCGAATCCGAGCCTGACTCGGTGCCAAAGCGCTGGCTCGGCCGTAGTACCTCTCTGCCTCCGCGTAGTCCTGCTCCATCGCGTGGGAACGTCCGATCAAAGCCAGGGCGCTGGCGTCCTGCGAGTTCTTGCGCACCATGGCCATGGCGGCCGATCGACCCCCTTGGATGTCCCCCACTCTGAGCAGACCAGCCACGTTGGCAAGGGCCGCATTATGGCGCTCATCCGCCGCCGCCGTAGCCTGGGCTTGGCTCGTGCCCTGCGGGTTGAACGCCGCCATCGTCTGGCCCAGGGAGTTGTAGAGTCCCAGCGCAGCATCGACGGGCGAGCCTCCGCCCAGCCCGCCCCCCAGCAGATACGCCGGTCCCGCACCACTTGTCCCAGATGTAGCTGCCCCGGACATAGCCTGGGAGATGAGCGCAGAGAACGCTCCACCCCCGCCGATCGCCGATGTGCCGCTGATCCCGGTCATGTATCGCCTACCTACTCCAATGCGCAGTCAAGTGTACGATTAAAGAGGAGAACATGTCGCCGATGCCCGCCACCCCACCCCATCACCTCCACCGTCGGCAATTACCGGACACGTCCGATACGGGTGCCCCATCTCGTTGATCCGCCCAGAAGTCGGATCTCGAGATGGGGGACAGAATGAGCGCACAAACGCAGAGAAGAGAATGAAAGGTCGAAAAGCCAAAACGCGCGCGTCAACCGCTCTTGGCCAATGGTTAAGTGGATGTGGACTGCGTTGGCCCTGCTGACTAGCGCCGGGCTTCCACCCGACCGTCGACGAGTCGCACCGTGCGCGTAGCCCGGGCAGCCACGTCGGAGTCGTGGGTGACCATCGCGATGGTCTGCCCCTCCTGATGCAGTTGGCGGAGCACCGCGAGAATCCCCCGCCCGGTGGCGGCGTCGAGATTCCCCGTGGGTTCGTCCGCCAGCAGCACCGTCGGTCGGTTGACCAGAGCCCGCGCGATGGCGGCCCGCTGGCGCTCCCCCCCGGACAGCTCGTTAGGCCGATGCTTCGCCCGGTGGTCCAGGCCCACCTTGGCCATGATCTCGCGTGCCTCGCGGCGGGCGCCGGCTCCGGCGACCAGCCACTTCAGCGTGGAATACCCCACCATCCGCGGAAGCAGGATGTTCTCGAACACGCTTAGCTCGGGGAGCAGGTGGTAGAACTGAAACACAAAACCGACGCTATGATTGCGGTAGTCCTCGCGCCACCGTCCGGACTGGGCACCGACGTCCAGCCCCCCATAGGTCACCGAACCGCGGTCCAGCGTATCGAGCGCCCCCAGGATGTGCAGCAGCGTGCTCTTGCCCGAACCGCTCGCCCCCATGATCGCCACGAATTCCCCTTTGGCGATGCTGAGCGATGCGCCGCTCAGCACATGCAGTGGCGACTTCCCCAGGACGTACGTTTTATGAACGTCCCTCGCTTCCAGGAGTGGTTTACTCATAACGCAGAGCTTCCACCGGCCAGACTCGCCCAGCCAGAATCGCGGGAATCAACGCCCCCACCACCGACGCCACGATGGCTGCGATCACGATGATCCCCACCTCCGTGGGATCCACCGTGCTGGGAATGCGGTCGAACACGTAGACACTGGGGCTCCACACCTGCAGGCGCGGGTCCAGACGGATCAGCAGGTCCTGCATCTCGTTGATCTTCCAGACGAACAGAACCGAGCTCACCGTCCCCAGGATCGACCCCACCACGCCCACCGCCAAACCGAACCCGATGAAGATACTGGCCACCCCCGCAGACGAAGCCCCCACGCTCTTGATAATGCCGATGTCGCGCGTCTTGTTCGATACGATCATGTAGAAGATGCACCCGATCAGGAACACCGCCACCACGCAGATGATCCCGAACAGAATGGTGACCAGAGCCTTCTCCTTCTCCACCGCGTCGATGTAGGCGCGTTGACGCTCCTCCCACGTCTCTACGGTTACGCCGGCCATGAGGCGATCCTCCGCCGAGCCCGCCGGCACATTCCGGGACTCGGCGAATTCCTGCCAGAGAGCTGTCACCTTCTCGCGGGCCGCGCCCAGATCGTGCCCCGGGGCAAGTTTAACCAGCACCTGCGAGGTCCGCGCCGGCACTACGCTCCCCGATTCCGTCTTCTTCGGCTCCATACCCAGAGCATTCTGCAGCACGTCCAGATCGACGTACACGCACATCTTGTCGATGTCATAGACTCTGGTGCGCGAGCGGTCCGCGTAGCGCATGGCCAGAGGGATCGGCCCTTCCCCGCTGATGGTCCCCTTCCGCGTAAGCGGCAGAACCGTGACGATCAGCTCACTGCCCAGCGGAGTCCCGTCGATGTACTCCCCACTCGGTGCGCGGTCGCAGAACAGATCCACCCCCAGAACGACCCCGGGGCGCTCGTCCCCCCCAAAGCCCGGTCCGTCCAGCGCCGCCTCGAAGAGTCCCGGACCGGAGAACGGCTCCAGAAGCCCGCCCTCCTGGCCTGACACGTCCTCTTCCGGATGCTCGGTACGGTACTGGCTCCAGGCCTGCTCGAACTCCGGAGGCAAGACCGCCGTCCCCTTCTCGGTAAACCCCAGAAAGGGCTGTCTCTGGAGTTTGAGATCCGTCGTCCCCGGGTAATGCCGGTCGTAATACAGGCTGCCTCCGAACGCATTAATCGCCTTGTATTCCCCCAGCCGAACCCCAACGACCTGCACGGGTTTCGTGTAGTCGATCCGCGTGATCCGCATGATCCCATAGTTGTAGATGACCGGTGTAGCCGCCACCACCGTGTCCGGCATCCGCACCAGCATCGTCTCGATGAACTCCTGGTAGTACGGAAACCCCTGCAGCGTCGCGTTGTCCACGATCAGATCGCTCAACAGCCCGCGAGAATGCTCCCGGACCATGTTCACGAACCCCCCCATCACGCTGATCACCACGATCACCATGAACACGCACAGCCACACGCTGAGGATGGCGAACATCGCTATCAAACGTTTGCGCAGATAGCGACGGATGAGGAAGAGCTTGTACATTCAGGGACTCTCAGGCTGCGGTTATTGAAGATCAGCCGCTCGAATCGTCGGTGCTCTCGTCCGCGTCATCCGGCGGTGACAGATCATGCGTACTCGAATCGGCAACCGGTCGCTGTAGCGGAAACAGGATCACGTCGCGGATGCTGGAGCTATCCGTGAGCACCATCACCAACCGATCGACGCCCACTCCCAACCCCCCAGCCGGGGGCATCCCGTACTCGAGCGCCAGAATGAAATCGTCGTCCATGACCGCCATGGTCTCGTCGCCCTCGCCCGCCAACCGCCGGGAGAAGTTCTCCAACTGCACCTGCGCATCGTTCAACTCGGTGTAGGCGTTGCCGATCTCCATCCCCGCCACAAAAGCCTCGAAACGCAGAGCAACCGAATCGTCTTCGGGATGACGCCGGGTCAGTGGACAGATCTCCGCCGGGTAGTCGTACACGAAGGTCGGCTGAATCAGGTGAGGCTCCACCGTCGCCTCGAAGACGTCGTTAGCCACCACCGCGTCCGCCTTGTCCTGGTGGTTGATCTCCAGACTATCCGCCTTAGCCCGGATCGCCGCGCCGTCCGCCAGGTCCACTCCGCCGTATTCGCGGAGCAGGTCGGCGTATTTGTGTCGGGGCCAGGGAACAGAAAAATCCAACTCCTGCCCGCGAAACGAGCGCCGCACCCCCCCGCCGATCCGCTCGATCGCCGCGGCGGTCATCTGCTCGACGCGCTCCATCATCACCCGATAGTCCGCGTACGCCTCGTACAGCTCCAGCAGGGTAAACTCCGGATTGTGCGATGTGCTGATACCCTCGTTGCGGAAGTTCCGGGCAAACTCGAACACCCGCTCCATCCCCCCCACCAGCAGTCGCTTGAGGTACAGCTCCGGGCTGATCCGCAGGAACAGATCCAGATCCAGCGTATTATGATGCGTGGTAAACGGACGGGCCGCCGCTCCGCCGTAGATCGGCTGGAGCACCGGCGTGTCCACCTCGTAGTAGTTCAGACTCTGCAGGTACTCGCGAACCGCCTGGATAATCAGGCTCCGCTGCTTGAACACCGCCCGGACATCCGGGTTGGCGAACAGATCGACATACCGGTGACGATAGCGCAGTTCGACATCGATCAATCCATGCCATTTTGCCGGCGGCTGGCGGAGGCACTTGCTCAGCAGGGTCACCTTATCCGCCCAGAGGGTCAGCTCTCCCGTCTTGGTCCGGCCCAGCGCCCCTTCGGCGCCCACGATGTCCCCCAGATCGAGCTGCTTGAGCCCCGGCCACTGCTCTTTCAGAGACCGCTTCGAGAGCCCCAACTGAAGGTCGCCGCTCCCATCGCGCACCGTCAGGAAGATCAAGTTCCCCATGACCCGCTGGAGGACGATTCTCCCAGCCACCCGGGCGCGCTCGGTGTCCAGGATCACCCCGGTATCGATATCCAAGCCTTCCGCCCGGGCACGCACCAGCGGAACCGCTTCGACGTCGTCGAAGCGCCCGCCGTACGGGTCCACCCCCAGCTCGCGGAGCTTCTCCAGCTTCTTGAGTCGTTCGGTTTTGAACTTGTCCTCAGCCACGACAGCCATCCCGTGATATCACCGCCCCGTGCAGGCCCCAAGACCCGCACAAACCGCACCGCAGTCGGATAGTAGCACGCCCTTCGTAGTACAGCAATGTAATCCAGCTACGCGAAGATTGTGATCCGGATATGCGGAGTAAGCCTTGGGCCGGGTGCCCCATCTCGTTGATCCGACCAAAGGGCGGATCTCGAAGTGGGGGATGGAATCGAACGCCGGGTGCCCCATCCCTTCAGCGCTGGGGGACTGCTCCACGTGGCCGCGTGCCCCAGACCATCTTCTACATCGGCGCCAGCACCTGGGCAGTGCGCGCGGGGACATACACTTGGATGTTCTGCTTCCGCCCGTAGCACGGTTTCTTCTGCACCGGATACACCTGGTCCTGCGGAACGCGGCCGAATCCGCCGCACTCCTCCAGGTCCGTATCCAACACCACGCGATAGTCCGTCGGGTCGGGCACCCCGAAGCGGTAGTCGGAGTACGACGTCTCCGGGTGGAAGTTAAAGACGAAAACCAGCGCCCCCCGCCGGAAGATCATCATCTTCTGATCCTCGTCCATGTGTAGAGCTTCGATAAGCGGATCCTCGATGAAGCGGTGTTGGCGATCGAGGTGCTGCATAGCCCGGTCGAAATTGCTCAGGTAGCGATAGCGCAGATCGGGCTTGTCGACCAAGGACCACTGCCTCCGAGCGTGCTTGTACGAAAAACCGTTACCCTCCCGCGGAAAGTCCACCCACTCCGGATGGCCGAACTCATTGCCGATGAAGTTAAGATAGCCTTCTCCGCCCAGGGCGAACGAGACCAAGCGGATCATCTTGTGCAGGGCGATCCCGCGATCGATGACCGGGCTGCGGCTGTCATCGTTCATATGCCAATACATGTCCGCATCCATCAGCCAGAAGGAGATGGTCTTGTCCCCGACCAAAGCCTGATCGTGGCTCTCCGCGTAGGCGATGTGCTTCTCACCCGCCCGGCGGTTGAGCAGCATGTGGTAGATCTCGCCCATGCCCCAGTCTTCGTCGCCGCGGTCACGGAGCACCTTGATCCAGTAATCCGGAATGCCCATCGCCAGGCGATAGTCAAAACCCAATCCCCCCTCCTCCGTGGGCCGGGCCAAACCAACCATCCCCGAAGCGTCCTCCGCCACCGTAATCACATCCGGCCGGATCTCGTGGGCCAACTGATTGGCGAGTTGCAGGTAGCTCACCGCCTCTTCGTCGATATTGTTGATCAGATAGTCATCGTACGAGTGGAACCCGCCGCCGAGACCTCGGTGCAGGTACATCATCGCCGTGATCCCGTCGAAGCGGAAACCGTCGAAGCGGTACTCCTCCAGCCAGTACCGAATGTTGCTGAGCAGGAAGCGGAGCACCTCCATCTTGCCATAGTCGAAGATCAGCGAATCCCACACGTCATGGCGCCCTTTCGCCCCCGCGTGGAAGTATTGGTACTCACTACCATCGAACGTGTTCAACCCGTCGTGGACGTTCTTGACCGAGTGGCTATGGATAAGGTCGAGCAACACCCGAAGCCCCATCCCGTGGGCCGTGTCGATCAGGTGCTTGAGTTCCTCCGGCGTACCGAAGCGCGAGGATGCGGCGTAGAAGTTGCTCACGTGATAACCGAACGATCCGTAGTACGGATGCTCCATGATAGCCATGAGCTGCACGGCGTTGTAGCCCAGGTCGGCGATACGCGGCAACACGTTATCAGCGAACTCACGATACGTGCCGACCCGCTCCTCCTCCTGGGCCATGCCCACATGCGCTTCGTAGACCCGCAACCCGCCCTCGACCTGCGGGACCGGATTGCTCCAGGCGTACGCCTCCTCCGGGCACCAGTACTGGCCGCAGAACAGCTTGCTCTGCTCATCTTGAACCACGCGCCCCATGTAGGCGGGGATGCGATCCAGCGCCCCGTTGGCCGACACGACATGGACCTTGACGTGACCGCCGTGAACCAACCGGGCTGAATCGTCATCCGGAAGGAACAAGCTCCACACCCCATACTGATCCCGAACGAGTGGGTGCGACTTGCAGTTCCATCCGTTGAAATCACCGTTGAGAGAGAGAGCCTCCGCCGCCGGCGCCCACTCCCGATACCAGACCCCCGCCCGACCATCGCACTCGCCACGATTGAAGCCGAAGTACTCGTGCCCCCGGCTGATCTCCGCCAGGGAGCCGAATGCGTCCACCACCCGGGCCAGCGTTGCCAGGTAGACACTGTAACGATGGCGCAAGGCAGGAGCGTATGGCTCCAACCACGGGTCGAGGTCTATCAGCCCGGTTCCATCCGGAACAGAAGCATCCGATGCCATAGTCGCTCCTTTGGACGATGCGCGCTCAGCGCGCCAGCCTCCGACACGACCGATATTCTACCGGAGTCGGCGGGCCACAGCGAATGGGATGGAACAAGGACCCACGGGCTACAGCGAATGGGATGGAACAAGGGTCGGCGGGAGGGTCCGTGACGGTTCATGCCAGGCCCAGGATGACTGTGCCGATCAACGATAGGGGTAGGGAAGACCGGTTTCCCGGTCTCCCCTCCCTCCGAACCGGACGTGCGGTTCTCCCGCATCCGGCTCTCCGGTCGGTGGTTCACCGCCCAACGGGTTGACGGAGCCGCT
>JAAEQG010000028.1 GCA_024231775.1 bacterium | reverse complement strand
TTCACGTTTCAGTGAAGGAGTAGATATGACAGGAGACAACGGACACGAGGAGTTGCGTATCGGCGTGTACGTGTGCCACTGTGGGTCGAATATCGCCGGGGTGATTGATCCCGCTGTCGTGGCCGAGTATGCGGCTACGCTGCCCGGCGTGGTCCGCGTGGCTGATCCCGGTTACGCTTGTGCGGACAGCGGCCAGAATTTGATCAAAAATGATATTGAAGAGTATAATCTGAACCGGGTGGTGGTATCCGCTTGCTCGGTGCGGATGCACGAACCGACCTTTCGAGCGGCGGTGTCCGAGGCGGGGCTGAATCCGTTCTTGATGGAGATGGCAAACATCCGCGAGCAGTGCACCTGGGCGCACGGCCACGACGCCGAGGGCGCGCTGGCAAAAGCCAAGTCCCTGACCGCTTCCGCCATCGCCAAGGCCCAGTTTCTCGCGCCGCTGGACATGATCACGGTTCCGGTTACCCAACGGGCGATGGTCATCGGCGGCGGCGTGTCGGGCATCAGCGCGGCGTTGGACCTGGGCGACCAGGGCATCGACACGATCCTGGTGGAAAAGGAACAGACCATCGGGGGCGTGATGGCCCAGTTGAACAAGACCTT
>JAAEQG010000027.1 GCA_024231775.1 bacterium | reverse complement strand
TGAGCCGACTCGACCATCCTCTCTGGATCTCGGAGCATGAACTGAATCTCAGTGCCTTCGGTCAGGTCAGGCTCAAAGATCCCGATTCCCGCGTTGTCCGGCAGAACACCGGTGATTAGCCGGTTGATGTAGTTCGATTCCTGCGGTGCTTCGAACCTCTCACCGCAATTGACCCCGAGCGTGACGAGATTGACCGGATTCTGCTGACGCCACCCCGTAGTCCCGAAGGCGCTGTCGATGAGTTCCACCGCAGGCTCGTGATCGATCTCATAGATCTGATCGCCCTGCATACGCGTAATGGTATGATAGATGCCATCCAGAGGGGTACAGCCGTGAAAGACGGTGAAGTACGGGTGAAACTGACCTGAGAGCATGAGCCCGACGGCCGACTGAGAAAGAGTCCGATCGAAACAGAACTGTCGCGTGGGGCCAAAATCCAAGCCGCCCATGAGACCAGCGCCCAAAGTAACGCAGCCCGGATTGAGGTTCCGCGACAGCCCCTCAATCAGCGGGCCGGAAGGATTCATGACGGGAGGTCCGGCTGCCGTAGCAGGGCGCTTGATCGAGTCATAGAAAACCAGCAGTAGCTTCTCGTGATCCGCCGGCGCCAGACGCGCCAACAGCCGCTCCCCCGCATCACGAGGGTCCTGATCCAGATTGTCAGAGAAGGCGATCTTGAATCCGATCTGTTCGGCCTCAAAGACCGCAGCGCAAGCGGGGTGACCTGTGTAGCTTAGAGCCTCGTGAGTGATGACGCCAATCGCCGAGCCGCCGACGATGGGAACGTCCGGGCCAATGACCGCCGCCAGCCCCGCAAC
>JAAEQG010000026.1 GCA_024231775.1 bacterium | reverse complement strand
TGGGCCTGGTTCCTCAGGGAATCATCCACCAGTCCTATCACCTTCAGATTCGGATGCTGTTCCCGCATTTGGGTCAAGCGGCGGTTCAGCTCCCAGGAATCGAGTGTCGTCTGGGGATCTGTCTTGTCGTTGGTAGGACGGATCGGTGAAACGTGCGAGGCGAAGTTCGGGTAACGTTCCCAGCCGCAGCTTATGAGCTCGTCGGCCAGCTCGATGAGATGCTCGAAATTCCCGCGATCGACGTTGGTGCGGATGTTGATCTTCACACCCTGATCGAGGGCCATCGTGACGTTGGGTGCGATCTGATCCCAGGAGCCGCCGCCACCGGCGTCAACCCGCCTCTGGTCGTGGTGTCGGGGTGGCCCGTCGAGGGTGATCTGGATAGCCCCCAACCCCTCAGGCCCGAGAAGATCCTCATAGGCATCCAGCTGGGTTCCGTTGGAGATGGCCCAGAAGCGCACCTGTCCCCGTTCCAGCCCCCTGTTGATGATGTGCTCCACGACGGGGCGGTTCTCCGCCAGCAAAGGCTCGCCGCCGAAGAGACCGATATCACGGCGGGTCTCTGCATCCGGTGAGATGCCGTGAAGTGACTCGATCTTCAACATCGCCTTGAAGAGCCGATCGACCGTAGATGGCGACATACGGGGCAATAGATGCCGGAAGCCCTCGTCCGTCCGCATGTGGTCCTGGAAACAATAACTACAACGCAGATTGCAGTCGTACGTAGGTATGAGGAGGAAAGTCGGTGGACGGCGGGCGTAGAGGGCATAGAGCTTCTCGACGTAG
>JAAEQG010000025.1 GCA_024231775.1 bacterium | reverse complement strand
TTCCCGCCGCCACAGGTTGATACATAGTGGATGTCCCCGCCGGAGCTCTGCCCGCCGACTGGTCGGCTGTAGACCCAGGCATCGATTCCCGGAACCGACACTGCGTCCTCGATCGCCTGGTTGCCGCCCCAGATTTCCATGCATGGAAGCTGATGGGTGACCGCCTGGTCTGAACCAACGGCGATCCTTTCTCTCGCTAGCGTGGTCATGGCTTTGCTCTGATGCGCAATCTGGTTAGTTGTCGCGCTTACCCCAGCCGCTTCGACAGACGGTCCGCAACCGGCGTTGGGCGGCATGGGTAAGCTTTGCTTACCCGTGCGGCGCGTCGATAACGCACGGGCAAACAAGTTTGCCCATGCCACCCACCGCTGAGGTTTTGTGCAGTCGACCCGCCTGTCGCTGCCTCTATTGTATGACCGCCATACGCCGCGACCACGCACGCGTAAGATTCTGTCCCCCAGTATACGGACGAGATGGTGTACGTCGTCCTCCTGGAAGCGGCACCAGTGCTCCGTCACCCGGAGTTCCCTGAACCGAGCCGTGATCGTGAGCGAGCGGATCCGCAAGAGAGGAGTTGACTTTGCGCGGTCAACTGCTTCGCGCGGTTGGCGCCCTCATCCTTGCCGATGCCGCCGGATCGGTGTTTCACCACGGACTGCTAGGGTTTGAGGAAGAACTCCATGAAATCGTGCCCGGGATCGATATGGAGATCGCTTTCAGTAGCGTGGTGCTCGGTGAACGGAAGACCCTTCCGCGGGCTGATCGAGCTGCCCGCCATGCAGAACGGAGGCGGCGTGCTGCTGTGCATCCGGGTGGCCACCGGCGTGGGGTGGTCGGGGACCACGGCAATCCTCCAGTCACTGAAACGGCGCAACCGCTCCAAGGCTGGACCGACCACGTGGGCGTCAATCTGCTCAAGGGCCTTGATCTTCTCGGCGGCGTCTCCCAGGTGACCGGCTTCGTCGGGGGCCTCGATGTGGACGACCACGAGGTCGTGTTCCGCCAGCGCCTCGACGACCGCGTGCCCCTTGGCTTGATAGTCGGTGTCCAGGTACCCGGTGGCCCCTTCAACGGAGATGTTGGTCAGCCCGGCGCTGCGGGCAATACCGTTGATCAGGTCCACGGCTGCGATACAGGCGCCGCGCACCCCGAACCGAGACTCAAAGGCATCCAAGGCTCGATGGTGTCCCTGCCCCCACAGCCAAATATCCGTCGCCGGATTCTCACCCAGATCGCGCCGCACATGGTTGATCTCATGATCCGCCAACACCGCCTGTCCCTTGCGCATGACCTCCAGAACTCGCTCCGCCCCCTGGCCTGACGGAAGGTAGGCGTCGATGGACCGGCTGGGGATGTCATGCGGGGGGGTACACTTGCACTCCACGCCGCGCGCATTCCGCAGGATCATCAGGTGTCGATAGGACATTCCGGTATGGAAGATCACCTCGAGCCCTTTGATCCCCCGCTGTAAATCGCTGACCAGGTGTTCCGCCTCCGGTTGGCTGATGTGGCCGGCGGTGAAGTCCTCCATCTTGTTATCGACGATAGTGACCAGGTTGCAGCGGAAGATCAGATCATCCGGTCCGGCTTCGATCCCGCGCGCCACCGCCTCGAGCGGAGCCCGTCCGCAGTAGTTCTTCTCCGGCGAATAACCCATGACCGACAGGGTGGCTACGTCGCTGGCGGCGGTGAAGCCGTCGGGGACCGTCTTCAGGCAGCCCTGCCGCCCATGGGCCGCCACCCAGTCCATGTGGGGTATGTCCGCAGCTTCGAGCGGCGTGCGACCGTCCAGTTCCTCGACCGGTTCATCCGCGGCGCCGTCCGGCAGGATCAGTACGTACTTCATCATCGAGAGTCACCCTTAGCTCGGCTCGATCAGCGGGAGGCTCACCGGAGGTTCAAGCAGATCGACGCGTTCCTCCAGGGCGGCGAGCACGGTCGGCATTTTGCCGGGGGGCAGCGGAGCGGTCAATACGACCACTTGGCTGCGGTCCGGGGCGCAAGCCATACCGTCAAGCAGTTCAACGCGCAACGCTTCGACACCTTGGTCCCGCAAGACCGCGGTTATCTGCGTGGTCGCCTGGCGAGGTTCGCGCGGGGCGCAACGGATGTAGAACCGAGAGTCGGGAACCGCCCCAGCCGGCGCGGTTTGTGCGGGCAGTGCCGCCCCGAACACAGGCCATTGGAGGAACGTACGCCGCCAGTTACCCAGAGCAACCTCGACGATGTCCGATACGACCGCACTGGCGGTGGCGGGACCACCCGCTCCGGTACCCATTACGGTGACCACGTCGGAGGCGTGTCCGTAACAGCAAACCCCGCTGCCCTTTCCGCTGACCTCGGCCAGGGGATGCGCCCCAGCCAGAAACACCGGCTCCACCCGCAGCATCAAACCGTCC
>JAAEQG010000024.1 GCA_024231775.1 bacterium | reverse complement strand
GACTGTAACATCTATGTGCGGTCGCGGCATGCGGGTGATCGGGTGCTGACATCGATCGAGCGGTTCCTGCGGGACCGCTTGCGTTTGGCGGTCAATCGAGACAAGAGTGCGGTGGACCGTCCCTGGAAGCGGAAGTTTCTGGGGTACACGTTTACCATGCACTTCCAGCCCAAGTTCAAGGTGGCTCCGGAATCGGTGAAACGATTCAAGGGTCGCCTCCGGGAGATGTTTCGCCGTGGTCGCGGTCGCAGTCTGCGGCGCGTGATCGGCGACCTTCGCCCTGTGCTTATCGGCTGGGTGTCGTATTACCGGAAATCAGAGGTGCGGAACGTCTTCGAGCAATTGGATCAGTGGATTCGTCGGAAACTGCGTGTCATTCTATGGCGGCAATGGAAGCGAAACTGGACCCGTGCGAAAGAACTAATCCGGCGAGGTCTGAGCCAGGAGCAGGCGTGGACCTCAGCGACAAACGGCCGAGGTCCCTGGTGGAATGCTGGCGCGAGACACATGCACCGGGCGGTCCCAACTCGCTACCTAAGCCAACTAGGTCTCGTAAGCCTCATCCAGAAACGACTGGAGCTGGTACGCTCAAACTGAACCGCCGTGTACGGAACCGTACGCACGGTGGTGTGGGAGGACGGCGGGGGCAACCCCGCCTCCTACCCGATGCGCCATGGAGTCGTCGCACTCGGAGCTCTGACGGCAGTTTGCGCTATGCGTGGATCGCCCGTTCGGCCTGAGCTCGGCCCTGCCATCCCGCCAACCACGCACCGCCGGCCCGCAACGGTCGCCTACTCATGCACCCCGCACAGCGGGCGGAGACGCTTGATTCGCAGGACGGATCGCGCGGACAAGACTGGCTGGGGCAATCCACTCGGAAACGCCGGGGATCCTGCGTCCTATAATACATGGCGTTATCGCCACCCCAGACCGTTCTTGGCCGTAGACATCCCCTCGATGGAGTTTTTCTTTTTTCGCAGGGCTGATTTTCGCACCACGCTCGAACATCTATGTGAGACCTGCGGAGTGTGCCGTGGGCGGATACCGAGTGTGGTCGCGG
>JAAEQG010000023.1 GCA_024231775.1 bacterium | reverse complement strand
TCGCTGTCCTAAGTGAGGAGGCAGGGGCAGGTTGGAATTCAGGACGAGGTCTCGCCTTCCATCCCACCCTTCCCCGCCTTGCCACACTCGGCGAAAAAGACCGCGTCATCCGCATCTGGGACATCGACACAGACCTCCTCCTCGCCCAAACCCCCACCGACTCCATCCACTACACCACCGCCAAACTCGTCCTAGTCGGCGACTCGGGCGTGGGCAAGACCGGCCTGGGCTGGCGGCTGGCGCACGGCGAGTTCAAGGAGCATTCATCCACCCACGGGCAGCAGTTCTGGGTCATTGACGAACTGGGCAAAACACGCGCTGATGGTACCGAGTGCCAAGCCGTCCTGTGGGACCTGGCCGGGCAGCACGTCTACCGCCAGATCCATTCCATCTTTTTGGACGACGTGGACGCCTCGCTGGTGCTGTTCGACCCCAGCAACCGCCAGGACCCGCTCAAAGGGACGCAGTTCTGGCTGGAGCAGCTCAAGGGCAAAAGCGAACTGCCGCCCAGCGTGCTGGTGGGGGCGCGGGTGGACCGTGGCGCTCCGGCCCTCTCGCGGGACGAATTGGCCCAGTTCTGCCAGCGTTACGGCATCAGCGGCGGTTACGTCAGCACCAGCGCCAAGGATGCGATTGGGCTGGACGACCTGATGGAAATCCTCAGGGCACAAATCCCGTGGGACGAGATGACGACCACCGTCACCACCGTCACATTCAAGCGGGTCAAAGATTACGTCATGTCGCTCAAGGAGCAGCCCGAGCGGGAGAATGTGCTCGTCAGCCCGGCGGAACTGCGGGCGCAG
>JAAEQG010000022.1 GCA_024231775.1 bacterium | reverse complement strand
GTTCTTCGGGATGTCAGCGTCGCCTTCATTGCAGTACTCTATTGGGAACGGCGTGTCGCCCTCGCAGAAGAGAACCGGCACATTTCGGACGATGTCGCCCGTGTTGCCGCAAAGCGTTACGAGGTTGGTGACGTCGGCGGTTTGGAGCGATCTGTGTCGATGCTCGCCGCCGTCCGCGCGCGGAGTGATGCGGATCAGTCAATGGCGTCACGCAAGCGTGCCACAGCCCACTTGAAGACACTACTCGGCATCGAGGCATCGGCTGAGCTTGTCTGTCGGGGAGATCTTCGTCAGCTCGGAGTCCCCGGTGCAATCCAGCAAAATGTGGATGACCGGGCTGATCTGCGGGCGCTTGGAGCCGATATTCAACAGGCGGAGGCGGAAGCGGAGCTCGGTCGGGCAGGCAGGGTACCGAACCTCGCAGTGGGCGTGGATTATTCCCGTGAAGAGTCGGACGACATCGTTCAGGGCACCCTCACCATCGAGCTGCCGATTTTCGATCACGGCCAGGGCTCCACCGCAATCGCCGAAGCAAGGCGTGACCGCCTCCGCTCCGAGCTAGATGCCGCCCGAAACGCAGCGTCCCTGGAAATCAACACCGCCCAGACAATGGTCCGGAGGTTGAGCACCGCTGTCCGCCGCTTCGAGCAGGCGGGGCTCGGAGCTCTCGAACGCTCTGAACGACTCGCCACCGCCAGTTATAAGACCGGCGCGATCCCGCTGGGCGAGCTGCTCGCGGTTCGCCGCGAGCTCGTACAGGCTAAGCTCGACTATGTCGACCTTCTGCTTAGGGCTGCAACCGCCCACGCCGAGCTTGCCGCGAGCACAGGGGCTCTCCAGTGACTAAACAGCAGCGGCCCCGTGGTCGCGAAATATAACAGAAAGGAAAATTTTCATGCGTTACATATCAATATTCAATATCATCTTAAGCGTAATCATTTTACTTGCATCCTCTGCCTGCGGGAAGACGAGCGAATCATCGCCAGCGACGGAGCAGACCACGTCCCCGGAACCGTCTGCTGCGAACACGAAGTCTGCTCACGCGCTCCCAGGCGTGCGGCCCGGCTCATACGAGGACTGGTGCGGCGCGCATCACGTGCCGGAGTCGCTGTGTACCCGCTGCAACCCATCGCTCACTGCCGCCTTCAAGGCCACCGGCGACTGGTGCAAGGAGCACGAGCTACCAGAGTCGCATTGTCTCATCTGCAATCCGGAGCTGAAGATTGAGCGGCCGCCCCGCACCGAGGAGGCAAGGCCATGAGCCCCTGGCGAAAAATCGTCGCCACTCTGATCTTGGTGGCGCTGTTGCCGACCTGCAAGGCGCGCAGTGAGAATCGCCAGGCCCTCGAACAGGGTGGGAGTCTTTCGCCGATCAAAGCAGCGGAACACTGTGAGCACGACCTGCCGCCGGCGCTGTGCACCAAATGCAATCCGGCCCTGGCCGCGGTGTTTCGGGCCAAGGGTGATTGGTGTGACAGCCATGGTTTCCCGGAGTCGTTCTGTCCGATCTGCAACCCCCATGCCTCCATTCCCGACGTTGGTGTAGCAGCAGCTCCTGTTGCCGATTGGTGCGGCGGTCATGGGCTTCCCGAGTCCATGTGCACCAAATGCAATTCCGAGCTGATCTCACGGTTTCAGGCTGCGGGTAACTGGTGCGAGGAGCACGGCTTTCCGGAGTCGGCGTGCCCGGTGTGTAACCCGCAGGCACCTCCGATGGGAGCGGAGCGGGCAGCCATCGAAGCTCGCGTGGTACGCTTTCGTTCGTCCAGCATTGAAAGCGCTGCGGGCATCCAAACCGTGGTTGCTGAACAAAGTAAAGCATCTGCAACGATCGAGTGCGCTGCTCGCCTCGCCTTTGACGCGGACAAAGTGGCCGATATCCGCGCTATCGTCCCCGGCATCGTGCGGCGTGTCCGAGCCGAGCTCGGGGCACAGGTTGACCGCGGAGCTCCACTCTTCGAGCTCGAGAGCACCCGTGTCGGAGAGATCCAGGGTGCTCTGCAGACCGCGCGAGAGCGTGTTCGAGTAGCCCGGGCCAATTTGGTCAGACAGAGCGCGCTCCGGGCGAGTGACATTGCATCTGCCAGGCAGCTCGAGACAGCCGAGCAAGAGCTTGCGAGCGCTCTGGCAGAGGCCCGTACGGCCGAGGCCACCCTGCGCATGGCGGGCGCTGCCCGGTCGACACCATCGGGGCGTTATACCTTGTCTGCACCCATCGCCGGCACCATCGTACGCAGACCGGCGGTTGTTGGCCTGCTAGCCACCGACAGCGAGTCGCTCGCCACCATCGCCGATACCTCGGTCATGTGGGTGCTTTGCGATGTCCCGGAGGTCCATGCCTCTCACGTCGCTCTCGGACAAAAGGTCGTCATTACGGTAGGGAGCAGTACCGATACCCCCATCCATGGTCAGGTTACCTGGATCGCCGCCGAGGTGGATCCGCGAACCCGCACAGTAACAGCGCGAGCGGAGGTAGCCAATCCCCACGGGACGCTGCGCGCCAACCAGTTCGCACGTGCCCGCATCGAAACCGGTGCCCCCAGAACTGCCGTGTCGGTTCCCCGATCCGCTGTGCAGCGAGTTGGAGAGCGCGAGGTGGTCTTTGTACGCACCGCACAGGGAGCCTACGAACCTCGCGTCGTCCAGCGTCACGGCGACAGTGGACGCGTTCATGTCGAGGGGCGCGTCCAGGCAGGTGATGCGGTGGTAACGACGGGGGCGGTACTTCTGCGCACGGAAATCATGCCCGGCAGCATCGGCGCCGGCTGCTGCGAGGTCGAACGGCCAGGGGGAAATTGATGTTGACACGCCTTATCGATCTCTGTCTCCGCTACCGTCCCATTGTCCTACTCTCGACGGCGGTGCTCGCGCTGGTCGGCGCTCTGAGCCTCTCCCGTCTGCCATTTGATGCCTTCCCCGATACGACACCGGTGCAGGTGCAGGTCAATACCACGGCCCCGGCTCTTTCCCCGCTCGAAGTGGAACGCCAGATCACCTTCCCCATCGAGCAGGCCATCTCCGGGCTGCCTGGCCTCACCGAGGTGCGCTCGATCTCGAAGTTCGGTTTCTCCCAGGTAACGGCGATCTTCGATGATGGCACCGACATCTACCTCGCTCGGCAGGTAGTCGGCGAGCGCCTCGCCGTTGCAGAGCTACCCGAGAGCGTCGAACGTCCGTCCCTCGGCCCGGTATCTACCGGCCTCGGCGAGGTGTTCCAATACGTGTTACACAGCGAGACGCTCTCGACTCAAGAGCTGCGAACGCTGCATCACTGGGTCATCCGTCCACAGATGGTGCAGGTTCCAGGGGTCGCCGAGATCAACACCTGGGGCGGCCACGAAAAGCAGTATCACATCGTTGTCGACCCGCAGCGCCTCATCAAGCACGCACTGACCCTGGACGACGTCGCGCAGGTCCTGCGCCGCGGCAACCGTAATGCTGGCGGCGGAGTTCTGGACCAGGCGGGAGAAGCGCAACTCATTCAGGGACAGGGGCTGGTCAGCGGCATCGCCGACCTCGAAGCCATGGTGCTCGCCGCTGTCGACGGCACGCCCATCCACCTGGTTGACGTGGCCGAGGTCCGTGAAGGCCATGAGATCCGCCGCGGCGCTGTGACCTACCAGGGACGCGGCGAGGCGGTGCTCGGCCTTGGCTTCATGCTGATCGGCGAAAACAGCCGCGAGCTGACACAAAAGCTTGAGGCGCGCCTG
>JAAEQG010000021.1 GCA_024231775.1 bacterium | reverse complement strand
CCTGGGCATTCTACAGCACAGCCAGGGACGGGCGGCCATGCGGAGTGAGCAGCGATCTCGGAGCGGGGGGATGGGGGACGGACGACGACGAAGACACGGCAACGCGAGAGCAGCAACACGCGGGATGGAGGAGCACGTACATAGAACATGTCTTTCATGTTCGTCACACCCGTCGTGCAAGATGTGGCCAGATCGGCCTCGTTGGCGGAGCTTACGAGCGCATCCAGACCAGCCCGGTCGCGTTTGGTGTACGTGACGCCGCCGAGGGTGAACGAGGCGCCGACGGCGACCCCCGGACATTTCACGGTGACGCCGTTGGACGCGATGTAAAAGGCCTACAGATGGATCACAACACGTTGTTCAGTGAGATTCCCGATATGACGTGCATGCGCTCGGTATGGGAGGTACGGGGAGAATGGGAGGATCATCAGCGACGCACAGGAGCCGCCCAAGAAGAGAAAACAGACAGCCCATTCGACCTCGCCGTGGACCCTCCGGAAGAGCACAGGCCCACCGCATACACTTCATACTCGGTCCATGCAGGCAGTGGCACGGTAGCAACGGGGATTCGCTGCAAGTTGGTGACAGCGTATGCAGCAGTGGAGGTCGACACTGCAGTGGCTTTGTTCACCGCCGTGAACACGATGGATTCCACGGAACAGGCCGTGTTCCCTCCGAAACTCTCGACTGCCAGTTCGATGTACCCCCACGTGACGACCGTCTGACCATCCTGATACGTCTCAATGCGAGGGCCCGGAATAGGGGCAGGAGGTGGTGGTGGAGGTGATGGAGGTGGTGGAGGAGGTGGAGGTGGTGGAGGTGGTGGAGGTGGAGGTGGTGGAGGTGATGAAGGTGATGGTTGGGGCGTCGGAACGGTCTCGAAGTCGCACTGCGGGTACTGGGCCACGTTCACGCAGGACTCGTCATCGAGGTATGAGCCGTCAAACTTCTCGAACTTGGACTTGCAGCACCCGGGGCAGTTTGCGGGACCGGTCGACACGCACGAGTTCCCCCGAGGGGATGGCGACAGAGTCTGGCCACCGACCCTGACAAACTTCCAGCGCTGGAGGCCGCTGCCGTCGTCCTTCTTGGCGAGCTTCAGGTGACGCTCGCTGCAGTCAGAGTTGGCGCTCAGGTACCTCAGGCACCCGACGGGCTTCTCGTCGTCGACGATGTTGAAGCACTTGCCGTCCGTGCCTTTGGCGGGCTTGACGGTCCAGTTACTGGGAAACGTGTGCATGTGCACGCGGTCCGCCCAGACCGTGCCCTTACACGCGTCCTTCTTTTCTGCATAGCCATCAATGTAGCGATCGGTGCAGCGCGCCTGGCTGAAGTCGTTCTTGATGGTGACGATGGTGCGGTCCGCCTTCTTGGAGACCACGTCCACCGACCAGGTCCTCCATCCGGTGGCGGTCTTGGAGCCTCGCAGCAAGGGTCCTACGGTGTTTCCGTACGTCTTCGAGGCGGGAGGCACGCCGGCCACGCACGTCTTGTTGTTGAAGCCGATGTACTCCGGGGACGCGGAGCAGCCCGGCCGGGTGCGAGAGCACAGCTCGATGCGGTACTTCCCGCTCGATTCGACCAGCCCTGCGTTGATGGCTACGCGTAGTTGTTGTAGGCACACTTGATACAGAGGATTTCGAGGTTACTGCAGTGTATCACGTACCGCGTCCGGCCAGAATGGAAATCGCGGAAATCGCGAAGAAGAACCACCGAGCGACGAGGGCGCTGGTACGTCGCGACCTCGGCTGCATGGGCTGTATCGAAGATCAAAGCTTTCCACGGATTCTATTCGACAGATTCCTCAACAGTCGTGGCAAAAGTACATGCAAGTAAGTGGTCCTCGGAAGCTCATATATATGACCGTACATATACGTACAGCTGTAAGCATTGCAACGTCGCGACGATCCAAGGGGCCGTTGGCTTGAGGTACAGCTTGAGGTCGACAGCGAGCTTTGACTGGCGCACATCGGCGTCATCGTGCACATCAGGTTTGACAAAGACGGCGAACGTCCTGTTATTGCTGGAATCAGCCGCGTCGCGGAGGTACACGCCCCTGCCGACGAAATGACCGCTTGACGCCCGGACCACCGTGGAGAATCGAAGATCGGGGAGCGCGCGAACGAGATCGGTGGCTGCGTTCTCGCGAATATACTCCCACGCCGCCGCCACTTGCAAAAGCCCGGACCCGTACGTCAACGCCGCAGAGCCTGCCGTGCCAACCGGCTTGGCAGAGTTTTCAGCAGCGCGTCGCACAAGGCTCGGCGTGACGCGCATCTTGTTGGCCTTCATGGCGGACACCAGCAGCGCGAGCCCACCGCAGGCATTGGGCGAACTCATGCTCGTTCCGTTCATCAGCTGTTTGAGCTGCGTGCTGGACTGCGGCACGGACGTCACGGCACCCCCGGGCGCACTGATGCACACACCGCGCTCTCCGTCAGTCGTCGGCCCGCGAGAAGACCATGTATACTGAGCTCCTGCACCTTCAATAGGGTGGCGTACCGAGTGACCGGTCTTTGCGAAAGACGGAGTCACGAACGCGCCAACGGAGATGATGGCGTCCGAGGTTCCTCCCGGCGCGCCCACCGTGGACAACGCGGGCCCGGCATTGCCTGCAGATGCCACAAAAATAACGTTGTGCTTGTGAACAAGTTCCTCAGCTAGACGCACAAACCGACCCTGATTTGGGGCCGACGCCGCCTCACCATAGGACATGTTCACCAGATCACACTTGTTCTTGATGATCGACACCACCGCACGCGTAAGGCCCGTCATCGTCTCCATGCTTCCCAAACGCGTGTCTCCGATTTTAAGCGACACTATCTTCGCCCCCGGCGCAGTCCCGTTCATCGCATCCTGCCCAGGAAAGTGGCCGCTCGCGATGCCCGCGACGTGCGTCCCGTGGCTCCCAGCATCCACCACAATCGACAGCGGGTCACCCCCATCATAAATGTTGACAGCAAAGTTGCACGCGTCGAACGGCGTGAACGTGCCGTACCTCAGGCAGTCTGCATAGTCGGTCAGCGGCTCAAAGTCGGCGAGATACCCCCGGACGGACCGTGCTCCAGATCCCTCTTCGTAAAAACGGTACAATTGCTGCGTATCGATGGCCGCCATCCACACGTCACCATCGTGCCACACCACGCACTCTACGCTCGGCCCAGCGTCATCAAAGCTCTTGAGCAGGTCGTCCAGCAGCTCCCTCCGAGCCTTGAGCTCCTCTTTACGTTTCCTCGCCTCCTCCTTGGCACCCTCTTTGGCACCATCCGTGCCAATCTTAATATCTTGAGCAGCACACGCATCCACCGAGGCAGCCGCCACGAGCTGCTGGTGCAGGACCATCAGCTTCTTCTTCCGCTCCTCCTTCATCCTCGCCACCAGCCCAGCCGGATACAACTCAAAGACCCGCTTGGATCCAACATGCCACTTCCCAGAGGGATTCTTCCACGCCGGATTCACCTTGAGCATATCCCCGTACACACCCCGGACGCAACCATCCTCCAGCGCGCGCACCACCGACACATCAACATCCCCTGACCCAGTGCAGTCCACGACATCGATGATCTTCGTCTCCCCCGTCGTCGTCGTTTGGAGCCCTACATACGAGAGCAGCCACCGCCGTCAGCGAGGTG
>JAAEQG010000020.1 GCA_024231775.1 bacterium | reverse complement strand
GCCGGTCTTGCGCAACGACACAACTTCGTTTGCCGCCTCCAGGAGTACCGTGGTGGTGTCCTTGTCGGCGGCGAGGGCCTGCTTGACCCCGGAGCGCAGTTTCACGAGATCTTCGACGGCCGCCTTGATGACGGACTCGTCGGCGTCCTCGCGAACGCTGAGCATGCGGGCCAAAATCTTCGGGAATTCCATTTGTCTTCCTCCTGCCACCATGGCTATGTTGAGTTCCTGCCCGTCCGCGGGTGCGGGGGGCTGTCCTGATTGAATCGATTGTTCCTCTAGGATCCGAGTGACGAGCTTGTCTGCTTCGTCGAGTACCTCGACCTCGGTTGAGAGCGCCGGGAGATTGAGGATGGTCCTCATGGTGCCGCAGATGTTCTGAATGTCGACGCCCACGGGTGCTCCACCCGCGGTCACCCACTGCCTGAGCTTAGCGAGCTCTGCGGAAAGCACGGCAACGTCCGCGGTCTCGGGGAGCTTCAAAGCGCGCTTGATATCGCGCAGGGCCTCTTCGGCGTTATCCGCCGCCTCCCACCAATCGGCGCGCACGGTACCGCCGGTTTTCTTTGCCGCTAGCGGCTGCATGCCTTGGATGAACGGCTCGTTCGTCAAGGCGACCGAGATGAGCGTTGCACCAACGGATTCTCCACTGACCGGATCCGTGCCGTTGAACGTGAAGTCTATCGACGCCGATTTGTACTGCCCGCCCTTGATGTAGGTCCGAGCGAGATCCAGCCAGCTGGTCAGCGCCCAGAGCTCACCGGTGCCGTCTGCGTTCGTGACGACCTTCAAGTCTTGTATCCACCCTTGTGCCGGCGCTCCGACGACGGGTGTGTGTTCGTCGTACAGTGCAGGGTCCGAAAGGTGCTCGAAATCCCAGGGGATCACGGCGACTTCGCCCATACCGTCCGGTCCCGCTTGAAAGGAGGGGTGTCTACGGAGGTTGGCGACCATCTGCTCGAAGTGTTCTGTTTTCAGTTCGAATGGATGACTGTGGCCGCGACACTCCTGGGTTTTGGCGATCTGCACCCAGACGGGACCATTACCGTCCCCGGTACCGGCGGCTTCCTCGGTAAACCGCACCATGCCGGAAAGCCGGATGATGTCGTGAATCTCCTTGCCGAGGTAGTATCGTGGGGTTGCCTTCGGCATTACCGGACCATGGTTTCGTCGATGTAGAGCAGGACGAACGTGACGTCGCCGGCGGTGAGGTTCACAAGGTTGTCGCCGGTCGAATCGACGATGATCGTCGGCGTGCCCCCACCGTGATGACCGGGTACCGCGACACCTCGTGGGACACTGGCCTTGGCCGGAGCCCCGGTGAAGATGTTCGCCGCATCGAGGAGGCCGTCCGTGTCGCCGCTCTTGATGCCGAGGTCCGCTGTGCACGCCGAGACCGATCCCCCGGACATTGCCGTCGTGACCTCGGCGTACGCACCGATGACGAACGCGCCGGCAGGCAGGGCAGAGTCGAAATCGATCGCTTGCTGCGTGTCGGCGTCGGTCAGATCCGCGTGTGTGATCTGCTTGGTGAGCTTCTTCGCTCGCTCTAGGTAGGCCCTGTATCCTTTGTTGACG
>JAAEQG010000019.1 GCA_024231775.1 bacterium | reverse complement strand
GGGCGAGTCCGTGGTGGCCAACTTGACCCCGGCGTTGTAGAGCACGATGGACTCCAGGCCCGAATCTCGATTCATCCGCCCCAGGTAGGCGCTGAGCAGTCTGCGACCTAGGTCTGCGTCGCCATGTCCCATCTGGTCGTGGTTGACCACCAATACCGTTTTCATTCACGCTCCCTTCATCACTCTTGGGCTCGACGATTCTCCGGTGCATCCGGCGAAGTTGCCAAGGGAAGACCGCCCGTCATACTCCCCGAGCAGCTCGCACGAACGCTACCTGCCACAGACGCCCCCGACAAGCCCTGGCAGCATCCAACAGTATAGCGCAAAGCCGCGGCCTGTATGTAGCGACCGGCGTCCCCCCAAGTGGATCCCAAGTGTAGCGTCACCACTCGTGGGTGACGAGAAGTCCATCAGAGGCCCAAACGCCGGCACGGGCTCAGCAAATCGATTCGTCACCGCCTTCGCCCTGACAGTCCTACGAGGATCCGCCCGAGCCCGACGTTCGTCCGAACAGAAACCGCGGGCGCCAAGCCGCAACCACCGCGGGGAGCAGCGTCATGCTCGTAACGAAACTCGCCGTCATCGCCAGACCCACCAGCAGGCCAAAACGTACCAAGGTGCGAAACTCCGAAACGCACAGCAGCCCGAATCCTATCGCCACCACGAACGCGGTGAAAAACAGCGCCCGGCCGGTAAAACCGAACGTCCGCCTGAACGCAGCCTCTGGTGCGTCCACATCCGCACCCAACTCGACCCGGAGGCGATCGAGAATATGGATCGGAAAGTTGACCCCGGCGCCGATGGCGATGCTGGCGAACATGGCTGTGCCCACCCCCAGGGGAATACCCATCAACCCCATGACCGCGTAGTTCGCCAGTACCGCCACCCCCACGGTGAACGCACACAGCAACCCCGCAGCCGCCGAGCGAAACATCAAACCGGTAAGAAGAAGTACGCAGGCGAACGAAAAACACACGCTGCGAATGTGCGTCGTCCGAATGAGCTGGAGCCAGTGATAATCGAGATGCGCCCGCCCAGCCAGCCGGGCCTCGAACGCGTCGTCAGCGAAATGGGTGTCGAGGTAGGCTTGCAAGCGAGCGATGACCTCGCGGTGGTGGACATACTCACTACTGCGCAAGCGGACGATCAGGTTGGTCCGGGTATAGGTGGGGTCGATCACTTCGCGGAGCGAGCGCGACATCGGAGAACCGTCGGCACAGAGCACGTCCAGATAGAACCGCGTGTCGAACGAATCCTCGGGAATCGCGAAGAACTCCGGAGCGTCGTCGTGCATCTTCTGGTGGGCGCGCTTGACCCATCCAGCCAGGGAATGTGTGCCCCCGACGTGTGGCAGGGTCTCCGTGAAACCCTCCAGCGCAGCGATGCGCTCCAGGGAGTCCGCACGCACAAATGCACCCGCCTCGGACGCCGTGACCACGATGTTCAACGTACTGGTTCCGTCGAAACGACGGTTGAGTTCCTGGGTGGCCTGCACGATCGGGTGATCGTCCTTGAACGCCAGAATCCGCGCATCGTTCACCTGCAACCGCTGGGCGCCCCACGCCATCCCGGCGATCAGCAAACCTCCGAACACTAGCACCACCCCCCGACGCCGAAAGGCGAATCCCCCCACGCAGCTCATCGCCCGACCCAGCGAATCGAGGCGCACGCTCCGCTCCGCCCCATCGCGCCGCCGGAGGAACGCCCGGCTCATCTTCATCGGAAAGACGGCCAACCCCGCGGGGATCACCGTATACGAATAGACTAACGCCCCCAGCACCCCCGCGCAGGTGAACAACCCGAAGTAGCGGATCGGCGGCATGATTCCCGCCGCGTATAACGCCAGGAACCCCGCAACATCGGTGAGCGTCGTGATCAACACCGGATACCACAGCGCCATACAGGCGTCGACGATAAGCTCAGACTTGCTCCGCCCGCTCTGGGCGAGTTGCTCCTCGTAGAACTGGCCCAGCAGGTGCAGCGAATCCGCCACGCCCAGCGCCATGATGATCACGAAGATCCCGTTCGTCACGATGTAGACCGGAACGCCGCAGGCGGACATCAACCCCAAAGCCAACGACGAGGCTCCCCCGATGACACACAGCGGCAGCAGTGCCCCGCAAAATGTTCGGTAGGCAAAAGCGACCAGCACGAACATGAACACCGGACAGATGAAGTTCATCCGCAGGGCATCGTCCGAGACCGCCCGACCCATGTGCGTACGAACCGCGGCTTCTCCGGCGACGACTAGCCGCTCATCACCCACCGAAACCGCCCCGACGACGTCGCGAAGCTTGCGGTAGAGCGGTTCGGCGCGCTCGTCATCCTCCAACCGCACGATGATCGCCGCCGCCTGGCTGTCCTCCGCTACCAGCGTCCCCTGATACAGTTCATAGCCGAAGATGTCTTCGCGGAGGGCTTCCAGCCCGGCGGCGTCTTCGGGGATGGTCCGCAGCAGTCGTTCAAAACCCGGCTCGCCCTCTTCAAAGTAAACCCCGGACTCCGTAGCCAGGCTCATCACGTCGGCGGGATCGATTTCCGGCAGGTCCTGGATCGCCTGGGTCAGGTCACGGACCAGGGCGAGCGTATGTGGGTTGAACACCCCGCCCGGTCCTTCGCGAATCACCGCAATCGCCAGGGGATCGCTCAGCCCAAAGTCGGCGTCCACCGCGTGCTTCAACGCCAACGCGGGATGATCCGGGGGAATGAAGGCGTCGGGGCTGGTGTCACGGGTGAGGCTCAGCACCAGATAGCCCAGTCCTGCGGCCACCGCCCCGGCCACGACCAGCACCAAAACGGGGTGCAACGTAACAAACCTGAAATATCCGCGCATCCAAGACGCCCCACCCACGCATGATTCTTGACGAATCCGACCGTGGTTCATAACCTATGAAGTCACCGATAGGCCGTCAAGCTCGTCGACGCTCCTCCGCACACCGGAGCGCGCGAGATACACGAGGGGCAGCGTACATGAACACGTATCTGGATAAAAAGCGGAGTGGTTGGCTTGCGCTGATCCTGGTGAGTTCTCTGCTGGGCGCAGTTTCCGCACCGGTCAATGCAGGCGAAGAGAAGATCCGAGCCAAGCACAAAGCCTTCGTCGACATTACCGCTCAGGCCGGCGTGGGCCATGTTCACCACAAGCCCGTGCTGGACAAGAAGCTCGAGGGCATCATGCCCTGGATGGCCTCCGTGGGTGCCTCCGTCGCCGCCGTCGATTATGACCGCGATGGCCACACCGATCTCTACGTCACCAGCTCGCGGCTGAACGCACCCAATAAGCTCTATCGCAACAATGGCGACGGAACGTTCACCGACGTAGCCGCCGCCGCCGGCGTGGCCTCCGCCAACGACGAACCATTCATGTTCGACCTGGGCACCGCACACCAGAAGGAACTGGACGCCTGCACAGGGGCCAAGCCCTGCCCGTTGTCGGATGGCCTGCGCGCGGCGTTCGCCGAGCAGGGCATCGTGTTCACCGCCGACGCGATCACGTTCATCCAGGAAGCCCAACAGCGCTGGCGGGTGGCGGACTATCACCGCAGCTTCACCGTCCGCAAGGAAGCTGGCCAGCTCAAGGTCTACGAGATCCGCGGGGTCTCCATGGACGTGGCCTGGGGAGACTACGACAACGACGGGCACCTGGATCTGTACGTGGTGAAGTGGGGATGGAACATCCTCTACCACGCTAACGGAAACGGCACCTTCACCGACGTCACCGAACGCGCCGGAGTCGGCGACCGCGGCAACGGTAACGCCGCCATCTGGCTGGACTACAACGGTGACAGCCTGCTCGATCTATACGTGGGCAACTACTTCCGCAATGTCAACCTGTGGCATCTCGAAAACGCCCGCCAGATGCACGAGGATTTCGAAACCGCCCGCGACGCCGGAGCCAACGTGCTCTATCGCAACAACGGGGACGGCACCTTCACCGATGTCAGCCAATCCACCGGCGTGGGCGACACCGGATGGACTCTCGACGTCGGCGCCGCCGACTACGACAACGATGGCGATCAGGACCTGGTTCTCGCCAACGACTTCGGGCAGGATCGCGTCTACCGAGTCAATGCGGACGCCACTTTCACCGACGTCACTGACCACGCCATCGGCTGGGACACCCACAAGGGAATGAACGTCGATTTCGGCGACTTCAACAACGACGGCCACCTCGATCTGTACATCACCAACATCTGGACCAAGGAATACGTCAAAGAGGGCAACCAGCTCTACCGCAATATGGGGGACGGCACGTTCAGCGATATCTCCTTTGAAGCCAACGTATATGACGCCGGTTGGTGCTGGGCCGGACGATTCTGGGATTATGATAACGACGGCCGTCAGGATCTGATGGTGGCCAACGGCTACATCTCGGCAAACCCCGACGACGAATACTTCAGCAAGCTGGCCAACACCGTCACCAAACCGGGCTTCGATCCAATTAACGCCCAGAACTGGCCGATGATGGGCGACTCGACCTTCTCCGGGTATGAACCATCGCGAGTGTGGCACAATGAGGGCAATGAGATCTTCGCCGAGAAGGCGAAGGAACTGGGGCTAGCGGACGTCCGCGACGGACGCGGTCTGGGCATTGCCGACTTTGACAACGACGGAGACCTGGACGTCTACATTTCCAACCAGGGACAGGACGGAGTGCTCTATCGTAACGACCTGGGCAATCGAAACAACTGGCTGCAGATCGAGTTACGGGGAACGCACTGCAATCGTGATGCCATCGGTACACGGGTGACCGTGGTTTCCGAAGGTCTCTCTCAGATTCGAGAGCTGGATGGCGGCAACGGTGACCACAGTCAATGTCCCTACCGTCTGCACTTCGGGTTGGGACAGCGTAAGGCGATTGCCTATCTCGAAATCCGCTGGCCTACCGGATATGTCGAGCGGTTTGAAGACGTCAAACCCAACTGCATTCTCCAGTATACGGAAGACACGCCGCAGAGCTTCCTCGAAGAACGCAAATCGATCCGCGAAGCGGAGATCGCCGCCCTGGAAGCCAAACGACACCAGGCCGGAGCTGCTCCCGACCAAGCCACCGAAGCGGACGCCCCGCCGATGGACTGGTCCATGATGATGAAATACAAGAAGCAGTACATGGACTTTGTCAGTCGAATACGCCAGACTCCGGACGACCCGCGCTTGCGTTACGAGTTCGCCCTGCTCTTGGACAAGCAGGAGCGCAAGCGGGCGGCACTAGGCGAGTTGGAACGGGCTATTCACCTCGACCCTCATGCGTTGCTCTACTCCAATGAATACCGTACGCTCATCCGCAGCTATGGCAGCGCATATTACGATCAGTCGATTCGTTTCTTCGAGGACTTGGTCGAGCAGTATCCGCGCGCGGTGATGCCACGGCTCAATAAGGCACTCGCATATGTGGACAAGATGCCCTACCCCAAGCTGGGTATCGTCAGTCAGGGAAAGCTGTCCAATAAGTCACTGGCGGAACTCGATGTCATTCTCACGGAGATTGACCCCGGATGTTGGACTGCGAAGTTCATCCGCGGAATGAACCATCTCCACTGGCCGAGGAAGCTCAATCATGCTCCCCTGGCCATCCGCGACTTTACCGAGCTGATCGAAATGCAGCGGCGCTTTCCTCCGGAGAAGCAACTCGTCCACTTTGCCCTGGGCTATGTCGGACTGGGCGACTCCTATGTGAAGAACCGCGACCAGGCGTTCGCAGAGAACCTGAAGCAGGCCCGCCAGGCCTGGGAGCAGGGGCAGAAGGAGTATCCCGATACCGAGGAGCTTAGGGTCCGCCTCGAGCTCTATGATAAGTCCGCAGACCACGCCGAGGTGATCGAATATGTGAAGAGATTGCGCGGTTTGGAGGATCCGGTCGATACCGATCTGGCCCGCGTCTGGGTAGACTGAGCAGAGCGGACCCCCCGGTCGACACCGATCCGGACTGGGTGGGCGCGACCGAGCATCAGGTTTCTGTGGGTGGCATGTTTTCACGCGGGCTTGGCGCAACCGCACCGCGGGTAAGCCTGTCTCATCTGCTGTCTAACGGAGTCTATAACTGTGAGCACACTTCGCTGGGTGTTTGTTCTGGGGGTAGTCTTGGCTGGGTCGGGTCGGGTCTTGGGGGAGACGGAGGTCGGCCAACCCCCGGTAGACGCCCGGGCCGCCGAGCTTGACGCCCAGAGCTTGCTGGGAAAAGCTCATTACGAAAACGCCGAAGTCCCCGGAGAGTTCGCACCAGCCATCAAAGCCTTCCGGCGCTGCATCGAGTTGGCTCCGCAGTCAGCCTTGGGACACTTCAATCTGGGGCTAACCCTCATGCGCGCCGAGCAATACCCCGCAGCCCTGGGCTCCCTCTCCGAGGCGGAGCGTCTGGACCCCCAACTCCTGGCGGCGACCTACGTCAGCGGGATCGTTCACAAACGGTTAGGACAGGCTGAGCAGGCGGTGGCAGCCCTCGAGCGGGTGACCCAGCGCGATCCGGACTGCGCGGGCGCATACTACAATCTCGGGGTCGGCTACAAGCAACTCCGCGAGCAGCACAAGGCGGTCGAAGCGTTTCAACGCGCCGTAGACCTGCGGCCGACCCATCCCAGCTACCACTACCAGTTGATGATTCTGTACCGCAACCTCGGGCAGGTGGACCAGGTCAAGCGACACAAGGAGATTTTCACCCGGGTCAAGGACACCATCGACGCATCAGAGAAGACCGCCGAAGCCCTGGAGCGCAGCAAGTACTCCCACGTCATCGTCGGCCCCCGGCTGACCGCGGACCTAGTCCCCCAGCCGACCGCCGAGATTCGCTTCGTGGACGTAACCGAGCGCTCCACCCTGACCAACCCGGCGCATCCCGCACCCGCGCCGTCCGGACCTTTGCGCTTCAAGCGCGCGGAATACCGCGAAGAACTCGCCCGAGACCGCTATGTCCCCACCGTGGGTGGCGCCGTCTCTCTGGCCGACTTCGACCGCGATGGCGATCAGGACATCTACGTCGTCAACTGCGCCGCCAAACCAGAAGCCTCCGCCAATCGACTGTACCGCAACGAGGGGGAGTGGCGCTTCGTGGACGTAACCGCGGAATTCGGCGTGGGGGACGCCCATCTCGGTTTGGATGCGGTATTCGGCGACTTCGACCACGATTCCGCCAGCCCCGCGTACGCCGATGGCAATCTCGATCTCTACGTGGTGAACTACGGTCCCAACGTGCTCTATCGCAAACAGGGGCACGGAGCTTTCCAGGGACGCTGCCCAAACCCTCCGGCGAACCGTGCGGTGGCTTTGCTTGATCTGGAATCCGCCCTGCCGACTCACGGCGTGGAGTTCGACGCCGACCTGGCTTCACCGGAGTCCGCCGACGCGGAGCACAACGCCTGGTTGCTGTTTGACTATCGGGGTGAGGACGACTTCAAGTTTGCCGGCGCCGACATGAGCGCCGGACACTGGGCCGTCGGTCACTACAACGGCTCCTGGAATGTCCTCGCCCAGGCGGAGGAGGGTTTCGCACCCGGCGAGGAATACACCGTCCGTCTGCGGATCACGCAAGGGCAGGTCAGTCTGGCCCACGTCAAAGCCGGCGAACCGCTGGACAAGATCACCCACGACTTCGGCGCAGCCCTCGTCCATGGCCGTCTCGGCGTAGCCGCTCAAGACTCCGTAGCTCGCTTTGACGACATCGTCGTCCGTGGACTGCCCCAGACGGCCCAGGAGACGACCGCGATTCTCTACCAGGAGAGTTTCAAGGACGGGACCGCGGACCGCTTCAAACCGGTCAGCGGCGCGTGGGAGGTTGTGGACTGGAAGTATGAAGACGTATCCGAGTCCGCCCGCGTGCAGGAACCCCAGTTCGGCCGACAAGCCATCTTCGTGGATTACGACCACGATTATGACCTGGACATCTTCGTAGCCAACGGAGCAGACCTGTCCCTGCCTCCGGAGCGCGAGACGTTCGCCCTGCCCGACGACTTCACCGGCCAGTTCAACACGCTCCTGCGCAATAACGGCAACCGCACCTTTGACGTCCAGACTGACGAAGCCCAACTGCTCGTCGGGTGTGCCCGCACCATCGACGTGCTGTTCACCGACTTCGACGGCGACTTCGACACCGATCTCTTCGTAGTCAACGCCGACACCCCGAGCCGGATGTTTCTCAACGCCCGCATGGGTAAGTTCGATTCCGGAGGAGAGTTCGCCCCGCCGCTTCCATCAGCAGCCCGCGCCGCGGTGGAGCGGGATCTCAACCGCGACAGCCACCCGGATCTGCTTCTCGCTTCCGACAATCGCCTTCTCCTCTACCTCAACGACGGTCACGCCCGATTCAAGGGTACGCCGCTCGACCTCCCGCCGAGCCTGACCGGCGAAGGCGTGGGGCAAATCGAACTACTGGACTACAACAACGACGGCTGGACCGACCTGCTCTTGATCGGGGCGGACGAACGGCGAACAGCGCTGCTGGCTGGCGTGGGTCCGGCGCGGTTTCAGGACGTGTCTGCCCGAGTCGGACTCGACGCTGACCGGGGGCGGATTCGTGATCTGGCGGCGGCCGACCTCGACGGTGACGGAGACGAAGACCTGGCGGTGCTGCTGCACAACGGCGGCCTGCGCCTGTTGCGCAACGACGGCGGCGAACGGGCTCATTGGATCAACATCCGCCCCATCGGCAAAAAGGTTAACCGAAACGGCTACGGCGCCGTCATCGAAATCGCCCGCGGCGGACACTATCAGAAGCAAACCGTGTCAGACGGCTGGGTCCACTTCGGCCTGGGCAACCTGTCCGGGGTGGACGTGGTCCGAGTCATCTGGCCCAACGGCCAGGCCCAGAACCTCGTTCGCCCACCGATCGACACTGACGTACCCCTCGTGCAGCACGTCAAGGTCTCCGCGTCTTGCGGATTCCTCTACGCGGATGACGGGACCGGCTTCAAGCTGGTCAACGAGATTCTCGGTATCGGCCCGCTCGGCGTGCCCATGGCCCCCGGGGTCTACTTTCCCCTGGATCACACCGAACTCACCAAGATCGAAGCCCACCAACTCGTCCCCCGGAACGGAACATACGAACTTCGCCTGACCGAAGAGCTGCGCGAGATCACCTACGCGGACCAGATCACCCTGCGCGTGGTGGACCATCCCGCCGGGCTCGAGATCATCCCCAACGAAATGTTCAGCTCGCCCCCGCCGGAAGACCGCTTCTTCGCCGTCGACCAGCCCCACCCGCCGCTGACCGCCGTCGATGACCGCGGCGCCGACGTGTTGGCCTTGGTACGGGAACGGGACGGGCGCGTACCCACCTTCCCGCTGGTGCGGGGTTATGACGGACTTGCGCAACCGCACGCGATCACGCTCGATCTCGGCGACCTATCCGCCGCCCAGGAGATCATGCTTTACCTGGACTGTTGGATCTACTGGGCGGAGTCGAGCGTGGGGATGGCCATCGCCCAGGATCCGCGCTACGGATTCACCCCGCTCAATCTCGAGGTCCGCGACGCCGCGGGGCAATGGACCACCGCCATACCGTCCGTCGGCCTGCCCACCAGCAAGGGTCTCGCCGTCCCCGTAGACCTCACCGGACGGTTCCCGACCGACGACTACCACATACGCCTCTCCACCAACATGCGCGTCTACTTCGATCGGATCTTCGTCTCCACGGCGGACCAGTCCGCGCAATGTCGGGTTACCGAATTGCCCACCAGTGCCGCGGATCTGCGCTATCGCGGCTTCTCGCGGATGACTCGCGACGAACTCGGCTTCGAGTGCTTCGACTACAACGACGTCAGCCTGACCGGATCGTGGAACCCACCGTTCGGAAAGATGACCCGCTATGGAGATGTGACCCCGCTGCTCGCCCAGCCGGATGACATGTACGTCATCTTCGGCCCGGGAGACGAGCTGGCCATGCACTTCGACGCCGAACTCCTGCCCGAGTTGCCCGCTGGCTGGGTGCGCGACTTCATCTTCTTCGCCGATGGCTGGGTCAAGGACGGCGACTTAAACACCAAGTTCTCCGAAACCGTCACGCCACTGCCGTTTCACGACATGAGCGGCTATCCCTATCCACCGTCAGAATCTTATCCCGATTCGCCGCGTCACCGCCGTTACCTGGCGACCTACAACACCCGCGTCGCCAAGCCCACCATCGGTCGGCTCGCGCCGGCGGCGACCGAATGATCGCTCAATGGAACCGTACGACGTCGCTACTTGGCTTCCGCAGCCTTGATGAAGTCCCGGGCCAGCGCCCCATCGATCGGAAGCGCAATCTCGCCGCCCGGCTTGAGACATGAGCCGACCACCGCCCCGTCGGCGATCGCCAGCACCGCGCCGACCGTCGCCGGCGTAACCCCGCTGCCTGCCAGCAGGAGTCGGTCAGGAACCGCCTGGCGCACCCGTCTGAGTTCGTCCAGGTCCGCCGCCCGACCAGTCGTAGCCCCCGAGACAATCACCGCATCCGCCCGGCCGCGATAGGCGGTCTCCTCCGCCGCCAGGGCGATGTCCGGCTGACTGATGCACACGGCGTGCTTGACGTGGACATCGGCGAACACCTGCACATCAGGCCCCACCAGCGTCCTGGCCCGGTCCAGCTCCGCAGCCGCCCCTTCGATGAACCCCTGATCCGTCGCCGACACACCCACCAGCACATTTACCCGGATGAAGTCCGCCCCAGCTGCCACCGCAGCCCCCAAGCCCGCCAGAGCGTCATTCCGCAGAGCATTAACGCCGACGCGCATCCCCGTGGCAGACTTAACCGCCGCCGCCACCACCGCCAGGCTCGCCGTGGTCCACGGCGGAACCCTTTCGCCGGCAAAGGGCGCGTCGCCGAAGTTCTCGACAATCACCGCCCTGAATCCGGCGCTCTCCAGGACCCGCGCATCAGCCACCGCGTGGGCGACTATCGCATCCATTGGCTGCCGACAGCGGGAACTGCCCGGCAGCGGTGGGAGGTGACACATGCCGATCAACAGCGGACGGGGCCAATCAATCATGCCGATCCCCATTCGGGAGTCGTTACTTGCCCTTGCGAAAAACGGCGACAACATCCTCGATAGGAACTACGAAGAGCTGGTTATCGGCCTCAAAATCCACTGGAATCGCATGTTTGGGGTTGAACAGGATCCGGTCATACTGACGAAGCGAGAAATCCTCGTCGTTGTCCACCTGGGTCGAAATCGCCACAATCCGGCCGGTCAGCACCGGAATCTCCACCGAATCAGGCAGTTGGATTCCCCCTTTGGTCTCCTTCTTGTCCTCATCCTTGCGAATGAGCACCCGATTGCCCACCGGTTCCACCGTTTCGAGCTTGGCTTTGCTGTGCTGTGCTTTCATGAATCCGCCATCCTGGCTGAGGATAAATCAACTAATCAGGGGCCGCCGGCTGGGTGCGCTTCCAAGGCGGCGGCAGGCACGGTTGCCCGCCCTCCTCGCCCCATCCGCGGTGGGGCAGGCGCCAGGGCGCCAGGGCGCCCCGCGCAGCACCCCCGCCACGCCTTCCAGCCACAGAGTCCATTATAACCTTCTGGTATTCTAGGCGGCTACCGCCGTAGTGGGCAATGCCCAAAAACCGCCCTGACGGACTCTTTTCCAGGATAGTTTGTATAACGCCGCCATGCCGTGTAAAATCTTGTCTGCGGGCGATGGAGATCACAGGGGAACGAAAACGGCTCGGAGGCATCAGGAGGATTCGTTGATGTCAGGACAGAACGACCCCGCGATTGGTCGCGGCTTAGCGGGGCGGCGCCCCGGAGGTTTCACGCTGGTCGAGCTGTTGGTGGTGGTCTCGATCATCGCCCTGCTGATCGCGATCCTGCTCCCCTCGCTCCGCAAGGCCCGCGAGCAGGCCAAGGTGGCTGCCTGCCTGGCCAGCCTGACCGGCATCAGCAAGGCCGGCCTCACCTACGCCACCGACGATCCGGGCGAGAACATAATCCCGGTGGCTATGGCGTTGGATGACTACGCGTCCGGGTCTCTCGAATGGGGTGGGAAGTCTGGCATGGGCGAGCCCATCAACCCAAGAGATCCCAGCACGTCCATATACGGCACGACCCGCTATCGCGGACCGGCCCACCGCCCGATGAACTTCGCCCTCTTCAAAGGGGGCTTCAAGGACCACAACCCCTACACCGGCAGTCCCGATCCCGGCCCCGGCAACATAAACTACCACAGCGACACCAAACTCGATCTGCCCATCTACCGTTGCCCATCCGACACCGGCTACGCCGGGGGCGGGTTCCTGTACATCGGGGGGCGTCACCAGCGGGACGAGCGCCCATTCAGGAGCAGTCCGTACAGCGCCTACGACCACTACGGGGTAAGCTACTCCGCGAACCTGTTCTTCATCACCGGCGGAATCTCGGGGAAGCAGCTTCGTAGCCAGTCGCCCTACCTCCTCCCCGCATCGCGCATCCCGGTCCCGTCAGAGACGATCTCCTTTCAGGAGTGGCCGTCGCGTTTTGCATGGCTGTGGGGCACCTGGGAGGGATCACCTTGTGCCTGGGCCGAGCGTGATGACCTCGTCGAATCAACAACCAGGTTCAACACGATCCCCGGCTGGCACCGCCGCAGTTTTGGGTTTGACGTTACGTTCGCTGACGGACACGCGGAGATGGTAGAGATGAAGGGCTGCATGCGTCCTTCTCCGAATCTGGGCCTCTCGAATTATCCGGCTGGTGTTTGCGAAGGCTCGGTAAACGCCTACGAATGCGACCAGTGCGTCACGATTCGTGGTCCCGGATGGCGACTGGACACCCTGCCCACCCCCGCCGTCCTGACGGACTGGTTCTTCGATGGCTGATCGCGGCGCTGGCGCGGTTCCCTGGTCTCCGTGTATCTGGGAGCGCCCCGGGACAGGTGCGGGTGCCCCATCGCTTTAGCGGTGGGAGAGTGATTCCCAATCGCTTCCGGAACTGTCGACTCAGTCGCTCATGGCGTTTCAAATGTAGCGTCACCCCTGGTGGGTGACGAGGTGCGTAGGTTCATCACCCACAAGGGGTGACGCTACAAACAAAGCCGACAACCGTTCAGCGGAGCAGGGCGAGGCAAGCTCCGCCCAATAGGACCCAGCCTGAGAATCTCCACGAACCCGGCCCAGCCAGCCGGACAGGCTGTTCTTGACCCCCCGATTCAGCCGATCTACCCTAGGCGTCTGATCTGGCCCGACTGGGCTGCTGAGTAACGAAACACCCCTAGCTCCTGGGAGAGACTTTCATGGCGATTCGAGTTGGCATTAACGGTTTTGGACGGATCGGCAGGCTGGTGTTCCGCGCCCTGCTCGAGCGCGCGAACGAGTTCGAGGTAGCAGCCATCAACGACCTGGGCGATTCCAAGTCCCTGGCACTGCTGCTCAAGTACGACACCGTACACGGTCGCTTCCCCGGCAAGGTCGAAGTCGTCTCCGCCGACGAGATCAAGGTCAACGGCAAGACCGTCAAGGTGCTCGCGGAGCGCAGCCCAGCCAAGCTGCCCTGGCGAGACCTGGGCGTGGAAGTGGCAATCGAGTCCACCGGCATCTTCACCTCCCGTGAATCCGCCAAGGGCGGATACGCCGATCACCTGGCGGCGGGCGCCAAGAAGGTGATCCTCAGCGCGCCGGCCAAGGACGATCCCGATCTCACCGTGGTCTTCGGAGTAAACGAAAACCAGATCACCCCGGAGATGACCTGCTTCTCGAACGCGAGTTGCACGACTAACTGCCTCGCCCCGGTAGCCAAGGTGCTCCACGATTCGTTCGGCTTGGTCGAAGGCCTGATGACCACCATCCACGCCTACACCAACGATCAGAACACCGCGGACCAGTTGCACTCGGACCCGCGCCGGGCTCGCGCCGCAGCCCAGAACATCATCCCCACCACAACCGGCGCCGCCCGGGCGGTGGGCAAGGTATTGCCCGCCCTGAACGGCAAGCTCAACGGTTTCGCGGTCCGCGTCCCGGTAGCGGACGGTTCTCTCGTAGACCTCACCGCAACCCTGACCAAGGCGGTCACCGCCGAGCAGATCAACGCAGCCATCAAGAGCGCCGCGGAGGGCCCGATGAAGGGCATCCTCGAATACTGTGAGGACCCCATCGTCAGCTCGGACATCATCCACAACCCCGCCAGCTCCATATTCGACGCCCTGAGCACGCTGGCTATGCCCGCCGACGGTGGCAAGCTCGTCAAGGTCGTCTCCTGGTACGACAACGAGTGGGGCTACTCGATGCGTACCGTGGACCTGGTCAAGTTGGTGGCGGCGAAGTAGGGCGGGTCGCACCGCCGCAATCCCGGGGCACGCTGCCGGGTGGATGGGTGGCCCGTCTCCCCGGGAGGTGGGGGACATATTGAGTGGACGGAGCCTCTGATTGTTGAGTCTGGAGGAAATCCGGCAGAGGCTGGCTGAAGGTCGCTACTGTCTCTCCGACCATGCCCTGGCTCGCGTGGTGGAACGGAACATTACCACATTGGCGATCCGGCAGGCTGGTGTGCAAGCGGAGTTGATCGAAGATTACCCAGCGGACAAGTACTCACCGAGTTGTCTGTTGCTTGGCTCCACTGCGGAAGGCGCTCCGCTGCACCTGCAGGTGTCTCGGGCGGAGAACCCCGAGGTCAAGATCATTACGCTCTATTCTCCCGACCCTGACCTCTGGACCGACTTTCGCACACGAAAGGCCGAGCGATGATCTGTGATGTTTGCGGAAGCACCGGCTTTCATTCCGCCGAGGTTGCCCGCACGTTTACGGTTGAGGGCAAACTCGTGGTGGTGGAAGGCATTCCGGCTGAGGTTTGCGACCGTTGTGATGCGCCGAGCTTCACGGCTGACGTCGCCGAGCGGCTCCGCCGGTTGGTGCATGAACCGCATCAGCCGGACCGCATTATTCAGGCGGAGGTACTCCACTTCCACGCGGCGTAAGTGTTCAACCCACTCCCGATCGCGGAGCATGGCAAATGGCAAAAAGACTCGTTTCCGACCTCGACGTTCGTGGAAAGCGTGTGCTGGTCCGCGTGGATTTCAACGTTCCCTTGAACGCTGCCGGCGAGATCACTGACGATCGGCGGATAGTGCTGGCCCTGCCGACTCTGCGACGCCTGCTGGACGGCGGCGCCAGCCTCGTCGTCATGAGCCACCTCGGAAGGCCCAAGGGTGATCCGCAGGCAGATCGCAAGTACTCGCTCACTCCGGTCGCCCGGCGGTTGGGAGATCTGCTCGACTGCAAGATCCACCTCGCCCCCGCATGTGTCGGGCCGGAGGTGGAGTCCGTAGTGAACGGGCTGGACGAGGGCGAGGTCTGCCTGCTGGAGAATCTGCGCTTCAACCCGCCCGAGACGATCAAGGACAAGAAGGCCAAGGACGACCCCGCCCTCCGCCAAGCCAAAGACGAGTTCGCCCGACAACTTGCGTCGTACGCCGACGCCTACGTCAACGACGCCTTCGGCACCTGTCACCGCGACAACGCCAGTATGTTGACCGTTCCGCAACTGATGGCGGGCAAGCCGCGGGCGATTGGTTTCCTGATCAAGAAGGAGCTGGATTTCCTGGGAGAGGCCGTCGCCAACCCGAAGCGCCCCTTCGTCGCCGTGCTCGGCGGAGCCAAGGTCTCCGACAAGCTCGGGGTTATCGAAGTCCTGGCGGACAAGTGCGACCACATCCTGATCGGCGGAGCGATGTCCTACACTTTCTTCGCTGCTCAGGGACTCTCGACCGGAAGAAGCCTGGTCGAGCAGGACCGCCTGGGCGACGCCAAACGCCTGCGCGAACTCGCCGGCGACAAGCTGGTACTACCGACCGATTCGGTCTGCGCCACGGAGATCGCCGCCGGGATCGAGACCCGGGTTTGCGCCGGGGCTATCCCCGATGACCTCATGGGCCTGGACATCGGTCCGCAGACGGTGGGCACGTACAGTAAGATCCTGGCCGGCGCCGGAACGGTCGTCTGGAACGGACCGATGGGTGTGTTCGAGACCCCGCCCTTTGACACGGGTACGATGGCGGTCGCCCGGGTGCTGGCAGAGGCCACCACCAAGGGAGCGATCACCGTGATCGGAGGCGGAGACAGCGCCGCCGCCATCGACAAGGCTGGCCTAGCCGACCAGGTGACCCACGTGTCCACCGGCGGCGGCGCGTCGCTGGAGTATCTCGAAGGCAAACCGTTCAAAGCCCTCGACGCCATCGACGACGCGTGACCCACACAGAATCCGCGCACTGCAACCGGGCGAGCACCAATACAGAGCCGCGAGCGCAAGCAAGCGGTCACAGAAACCGAGCCGCGACCGTCAGGGAGCGGACCAAGGCGAAGCAGCCCCCGCAACCGAACCACGCCCGCAAGAGGCTATCGTCTGGCGCCATGCGCTGGACCAGAATGTAGCGTCACCCCTCGTGGGTGACGAAAAGCGCGGTTCACCGCCCAGCAGCAGCACACCAAAGACCAACGCTCTTGACAGGGAATCACCAGCCTCGTACTCGTAAGGGAACGGACAAGGACAAGCCCGGGGGCGGCAAGATGTGTGACCCAAACGAACTGGATTCGCCAGAGTGAAGAACTCCCTGCAAGAACCTGCCCTGCGTATCGCCCCCTCGATTCTCTCCGCGGACTTCGCCCGCCTCGCCGATCAGGTAGCCGAGGTGGAGAGCGCCGGGGCTGACCTGCTGCACCTCGACGTGATGGACGGACACTTCGTGCCCAACCTCACCTTCGGACCGGTGATCGTCAAACGGTTGCGCAAACACAGCAAGCTATTCTTCGACGCCCACTTGATGATCACCGATCCGCGCAAGTACGCCGAGCCCTTCATCAAAGCCGGGGCCAATCACATCACCTTCCACATAGAAACCGTCGAGCATCCGGACGAACTGGTAGACCACCTCCACAGCCTCGGAGTCTCCGCCGGTGTCTCGCTGAACCCCACGACCCCGGTCTCCACAATCGAGCCAATCCTGCCCAAGATCGACATGGTGCTGGTGATGAGTGTGTGGCCCGGGTTCGGCGGGCAAGCGTTCATCCCCGACGTGCTCGACAAGGTCCGAGAACTGAAAACACGCCTCCAACCCTCCCAGCGGCTCGAAATCGACGGTGGAATCGACTCGGACACGGTGGTCTCGGCAACCGAGGCTGGAGCTGATACCATAGTGGCCGGCTCCGCTGTCTTCGGCGAGCCGGACCCAGGCGCAGCCCTGCAACGGTTGCGGGCGGTCGCGGTACCGGTGTACGAGGAACATCGCGGATGACATCGTTGGTGCTGATCCCGTGGGCTGGCACCGCCTGGGGAGCCGGTTCCCGGTTCGCCTCGCGGACTCCGCTCCCGCTCAGTCCGGAAGGGCGAACGCAGGCTGGCGCGTGGGGCGACGCCCTAGCCGCCCGCGAGTTGGCGGCGCTATACTCCAGCCGGGAGCAAACCTCCGTAGAAACCGCGGAGTACGTTGTAGCTCGGTCTGAGGCCAAGCATCGTTTGACGGACGAGCTTCGTGAGCTCGACTATGGTCTGTGGGAGGGATTGACGGAAGCGGAGTTGCACGAGCGCTTCCCCAGGCTGGGCAAGCGCTGGCTTAACGACCCTGGTTCGGTCTCTCTGCCCGAAGGGGACACGGTTGTAGCTGCGGCGGAGCGGGTAGCCGCGATGTTGAGGCAGATCACCCGGAAGCACGGGAACGAAACCGTCGGCGCGATCGTAGCCCCTGCGGTACTGGCCTTGGGGCGATGTGCGTTGGAGGATGTGCCCATTCGGCGGTTGCGCGATTTCACGGCGACTGAGCCGGTGTGGTACGAGTTGGATCTGGTGGACAGGAAGACCCCCGCGGTGGCGGATGCGTGATCGGATAGTGCGTTCCGTCCTCCGCGATGAGAAACACGAAGAATGGCTACGACTGGAAGAACGGAAGTGCCCGCGGGTTTGTGGGAGAAGTGTCAGTCTTGCGGCGCCATGGTGTATCGCAAGGAGGTGGAAGCCAACCTGGGCGTCTGCCCGGAATGCGACCATCACCGGCGCATCGACGCCCGCGTGCGCATCGAGCAGCTTACCGATCCGGGCTCCTTCGAGGAGTTCCTGATCGACCTGTCTCCGACCGACCCGCTGAAGTTTAAAGACCGCATTCCCTATCGCGAACGGATCCGCGCCCAGCAGAAGAAGACCGGCGAGCACGAGGCGGTGGTCGTCGGCAAGGCTTACATCCGCGGTCGACCGGTGATCCTCGCGGTGATGAACCCCGCGTTCATCATGGCGTCGATGGGTTCGGTGGTGGGTGAGAAGGTCACCGCATCCATCGAGCGGGCGGTGGAGGAGAACCTGCCCTTCGTGATGATAACCGCCTCGGGCGGCGCCCGGATGCAGGAGGGCATGGTGTCCCTGGTGCAAATGGCCAAGACCTCGGCAGCCTTGGCCCGCCTCGACGATGCCGGTGGGCTGTACATTGTGGTGTGTACCGACCCCACGACCGCGGGCGTCGCCGCCAGCTTTGCGAGCTTGGGCGACTTCATCCTTGCGGAACCCAGAGCCATGATCGGCTTCGCCGGACCGCGGGTTATCAAGAACACAATCCGCGCCGAGTTGCCGGAGGGTTTTCAGACCTCCGAGTTCATGGTCGAGAAGGGCTTTGTGGATCGGATCATCCCTCGGGAGAACATCGGCCGCGAGGTCGCGCGGATCATCGATTACTGCGGGAAGTAGCACGCACTCTGGTCAGTTCTCGCGCTTACCCCAGCCTGTTCGACAGGCGATCCGCAACCGGTGTTGCGTGGTGTGGGTAATACGCTTCACCTTTCAACCTCGTGACCCGCTCGGTTCGTTGGGTGGCATGGGCAACATTCAGGGTGGCATGGGTAAGCTCAGCTTACCCGTGCAGCGTGCCGATGACGCACGGGCAAGCAAGTTCCTGAGTATCAACATTGTTCAGCGCCGGGTGCCCCGTCCTTTGCGCAGCAAGCGGTGGGAGATCAGCACAGTCCCGGTATTCAGCCCTGGAAGGGCGCAGGAATAAAGCCCAGGGTGAGCGAAGCGAGCCCTGGGTAATCGTGCCCTCCGCAGCAGAGCCCCCGGACGGGGGTGATGGAAGGGTTCGCCTCCCCCCGAACTTCCGCTGCCCCTGTCCAGGGGCTTGATTGGCGGGTGGCCCAGGTCCTCTGGACCTGGGGGCTCGATCATTGGGCGGCTTCGGAGAAGACACGCATCGGCGCGTTCATCCAATACCTAGCATAAGCTCTTGCCCCAGGTGCGCTCGTCCACCCACGCAAAACGCATCGCCCCACAGCATTAATCCCACCGTCGTGACCGGAGGCCCTGCCACAAGTGGACTACGGGCTGTCGGAGTTGCGTTTGGCCTCATCGCGAGCCAGGCTGATGAACCCCCCCAACGACAGGAATCCGAAACCGATGGCCACGATCCACACCCACCAGCCGATCCAGCCATAGAGCAGGATCCCCAGGGCGGGCATCAGCAATCCACGCAGTCCGGTGAGCGAAACGTGGATGCCCATGTAGACTTCAGCCTCTTCGGGGCGGGCGAAGTGCAGGTGACCGATGTGCCAAGCCAGCGAACCACCGGCGAAGGTCGCCCCCTGCAAGATCGCCCGTACAGCGAACCCGCCCACCGCCAACGGAACGACCGCCGGTCCGATTGCGTCGGCATGGGCGATCCAGAACGTAGCCAATCCCCCGGCGGCCAGACACAGAATCCATCCCACGGCGTTGAAGATGCGGAAGCGCAACACGCCGATCCGGTCAAACAGTCGCCCCCAACGCCCGAGGCTCCCAATCATCAGCAGACGCGGGAGCACATCGAGGAGCACGATGCTGATGAAGTAGAAATGGTCTATCGAGGTCAGTAGCTGGTTGGCCAGGATGGCAACGACAACGGCGCGCACCATTATGTTGGCCATACCTCCGAGAAACTGGGCCGTGCAGTACTTCCGGAACGGGCGATCTTCACGGAGGATCCGAAACGCATTGGCCAGAACTTGACCCGGGGAGAGGAGCGTGGTGAGGCTGAATGGTTCCACCAAACCGGCGTTGAGCTCCTCGCCGGCGGCACATGCCTGCCGGCGCAGCTCACGCCGCTCGCCACGCACCCGCATCCGCTGCAGCAGGTGGACACTGAGAACCCCAAACAACGCCGCGGCAGGATAGACGAAGCGGTACGCCCCATTGTCGTAGTCGAACAGGCACGAGGCGGTCACCAGCACCACGACACTCAACGCGGCGCGGAGGGTCTGCAGTCGAGCGGTGATCCGTCCGCGCACCTCCACGGGATAGTTATACTTCCACAGGGCAGTCCGTGCGGTCACCACTCCGGACATGAAGAACTGCGCTAGCGCCAACTGGGCGGCGAAGTACCACCCCCCCACGGCGGTATGCGGCGTCAGCCCGACGCTGGCGGCGCACAGCAGGGCACCGGTCGCCGCCAGGGTGAACACGCGCAGCTTGCGCCGGCCTACACAGAGCATGCCCCACATGAGGCTGGCCAGGTAGGCAGCGATCGGCGTGGTTGTCGCTACGGTGATGAGCAGCTCGCCGCCCGCGAAAGTCCGAGCCACCACCACCGCGGCGATGTTCCCCTCCACCACGCCCGCCAGCATACCCCACGGCAGCAGGTGCAGAACCTCGGAGTAGTAGTTCCGGCGGGTCAGGAACGGGAGCTGTCGAACGCCACAAAGGTCCAAGGTGAGCTACTTCCTCGCGAAGATCAGTTGGCCCACCGTACCAGATTCCGGGTCGGGATCAACGCGGGCTGCTCGGGAAGGACGGTCCGACCATGCGTCAGCGGATCAGGCCCCGCCGCCGCATCCACTCCAGGCGCGTACGGGCGTAGGCCCGGGAGATGCTAGCCGCGTCGGGTTCCGCACGCACCTGCTCGAAGAGCGCCGCCGCCATCGAAGGGCGAAAGTACGGGGTGTCCGCGTGGCGCACGTAGAAAGCGCCCAATGTGATTTGGGAAGATCCGACCGTGGGCGACAGGCTGCAAGCGCGCTCGAAGGCCTGCTCCGCACTGGCGAGATCACCAAGACGCTCGTAGCTGTTGCCCATCCCGCGGTAGACCACGTTGCGCCGGTAACGCGTGGGTACCGCCAGAGCGCCCTCGTAGAGACGCAGCGCCTCCACATCCCGACCCTCTCGAGCCAAAGCCCGGGCCTCCGCCAGACGATGAGCTGAAAGCCACGCGGTCGATCCCAAAGCCACCACCGGAAGAAGGGGGATCAGGTTCCACAGCAGATTCGCGCGCAGACTGCGCCGCAGAACCGTCAGCGCATGTACGACCGACAACGCGTACAGCGGAACCCAGACGATGGCGAGACGCGATGAAGCCCCGAGAACGGCGGCGCCAGCGAGAACCCAGGACGCAATTCGAGCACCCCGAGGGCAACGCGAATCACTGGCAGCCCGGATCAGCAGCACGAGAACCAGCGGACCACCATAGACGCAAGTCTCGGCCGGCAACGCACGCCCGCGACCGGCGTCCTCCAAACCGGGCAGGGACCCGTAGTACCAGTCCTCCACCGCAAGCCTGAACGGAAACCAGTCCAACAGCAGGTGACTGAAGACCGCCCCGACGATCACCACATAAGGCCACGGTCGCCGGAAGCGGCAGTAGACTCCCAGAACGACGCATACCCCTCCCGCCAGAATCCCCACCTGCAGTGGATCGTGGCTCAGGAAGCGTCGGTCGATCAGCGCCGGGTTGAACACCACCGCGAACCACTCAGCCACGTCCACCGCGTAGGCCAGCAGCACCAACAGGCCCACCCACACGGCGTCCAAACGCCGAGCGCGCCCAACCGAAGGTACAGCTCCCGCCAAAGCCAGCCCAAGGAGTCCATGACCGACGACCGCCATTACTCGAGTCGATCCACAATGCCAACGACAGACACCGGACCCCGCCCATGCCGCTCTCCGCGCGTACCTGACCGGCTTCGTCGCCCAGGCCGTTTCACGACGCTGCCCCGACGACGATCAAGATGACTCGGAAGACAATGAGCTATCCCCAAACCCCTCTCCCCGCTGGGGAGAGGTTGGGAGAGGGGCGTAACCGTCATAGAATCCAATCGTACCCTATTCCTCCTCGCAGGGAGGGGAGTGAAGGGGCAACCTCCAAAACCACCGCGAGCGGTTCATCCACAGCATTCGAGCAGCGCCGCGACAACCGCATCCTGCTGAGCGTCAGTAAGTTCCGGGTAGATCGGCAGGCTGAGAACCTCGGTACAGGCCTGCTCCGATTCGGGGAAGTCTCCACGGCTGTGCCCCAGGTAAGCGAAGCATTCCTGCAAGTGCAGCGGGATGGGGTAGTACACCGCGCAACCGATACCCGCCTCGGACAGGTGAGCCTGAACGGTATCGCGCCGACCGTCGGGAATCCGCACGGTGTACTGGTTGTAGATCGACTCGTTGAAATCATACACCACCGGCGCGATGACCGGGGTCTCCATGAGACGCTCATTGTAGTAGTCAGCGTTGCCTCGCCGTTGGGCGCTCCACTTGTCGAGGTAGCGCAGCTTCACCCGCAGAATCGCCGCCTGAAGCGCGTCCAGGCGAAAGTTCCCGCCGATGAGCTGATGGTGATAGCGCTGCGTCTCGCCATGCATCCGCAAAGCTTTACACTTACTAGCCAGCTCCACATTGTCGGTGACGACCATACCCCCGTCACCGAATCCACCGAGGTTCTTGCTGGGAAAGAAGCTGAACGTGGTAAGGTCGGCGTACTGGCCGGTCTTGAGCCCGTGGTGCGCTGCTCCAATCGACTGGGCGGAATCCTCGATAACCGCTAGGTTGCGCTCGCCGGCGATTTCCATGATCGAGCGCATGTCCGCCATCTGGCCGAACAGGTCGATGGGCATAATAGCCTTGGTCTTCTCGGTGATGGCGGCTTCGATCTGCTCCGGTTCGAGGTTGAAGCAGGATGAACCACAATCGACGAAGACCGGCTTAGCCCCCACCCGGGCGATGCTGCCCGCGGTCCCGAAAAAGGTGAACGGGCTGGTGATGACCTCATCGCCAGGCCCGACACCCGCAGCCATCAGGCTGACGATCAGCGCATCGGTTCCACTGGAGACCCCCACCGCACACTGCGTTCCGCAGTAGGTAGCCACTTCCGCCTCGAACGCCTCCACCTGCGGACCGAGGATAAAGCGCTGCGACGCGCACACCTCCGCAATCACCGCGTCGGTTTCGTCCTTCAGTTCGGCGTACTGGGGTTGAAGATCCAGTAGGGGTACGTTCATATCGTGCTCCGTATAAGCCGGTCCGGTGCGCTGGCTGTAGCTTCTTGTAACTACCCCAGCACGCCAGTCAATAGGCACGCCCACCGCTCCCCCGTTTCGTTTTTTTGACGTTTCGACGTTTTGACGTTTCGACGTTTCGACTTTTGGACGTTTCGACGTTTCCCCTACGTCGCCGGTGTGAGGCAGAGGATCGCCGTCCAGAGGATGTGTCGCAGTTGGTCGAGCGTCAGGCTGGCCAGGTAGGCGGCGGAGAAGTCGAGCGGCACCTGGCTCTCGAAGGTGAGCAGAGCCCAGGTGAGTTGGGCTCGGTTCATGGCGTTAACTCGCCGGGCGACTTCGTTCGGGTTGGCATGGTTGTCCGGTGCCATGTTCTCACGCTCCCCACATGATTGTAGGCCGCCCCAAGCGTCCAGGCGCGCCGAGGACGTGGTTCCCGTGCTACGTCGTTACAGGAGCACGCCACTCGCCGCTTCGATTTTTCGGTTTTTCGACGTTTTGACGTTTCGACGTGTCGACGTTTCGACGTTTTTGAGTCCTCCGGGCGGGATATTTGGCCTGGGCGAGGCTGTTGTGCTATAATCTAATGCCCACGCGGACGTGCTCAGCGGTTCGCTGCTGCGCCCACGGCGACGTAGCGTCACCCCTGGTGGCTGACGGGCAGCGCGAACCTGCGGGGGATGCCATGGCCATGGCGGAGCGTAGCCATGATCCAGCGGGTGCCCCATCGCTTCAGCGGTGGGGCAGCCCTGAGCTTGGACGCCGGAGCGTCTGAACCTCCGCCTCAGCACCCGGAACCCGGAACCCGGAACCCGGAACCCGGAACTCGGAACCCGGAACTCGGTGCCCGGCTGCGGCGGACCGGTTGACTTATCGCCGTCGGTGTGTTCTCCTACTGCGCTCGTGCGCGGGTCCTGGATGCCCGCGCGACGCTCGCCTACCTCGTGCAGAGGACCTGTCCGGCATGACCGACAAACAGAAAAGAATCATCGCAATCGTAGTCGCCGTCCTGGCTCTGGGGTTGCTGGTGCATATGACGCGGAAGAACCTTGGCTCGGAGGAGTTTGCGGCCAACACCTGGACGCTGAAGGACTCCGAGACCGGCGAGCTGGTCAAGATCCCGACGGCCGATTTGAAGCCCTACCCAATGCTCAATCCCAAAACGGGCAAGCAAACGCTCTGCGTTACGGAGCTGTGCTTATGGGGCGACGAGTGTCGCAAGAAGGGCGGCACCCACGTGATCATGAACGAGATTCTAAAGAAAGAGGGGCCAACCAAGTGTCCGGTATGCGGGCATGTGGTGCGCTTCCGCAATCCCGTGCCGCCGGATTACGTTCCTGGTGAGGAGTGAAAGAGGCCCCCCGCGCGACGGTGGGTTCCAGGTTCCATTCAGGAGTCGAACAAATGGACATGAGGGAACAGTACCACAAGCCCCTGGCGCCGCGAGCAAAGACCGCTGGTTTCACGCTGGTTGAGCTCTTGGTCGTCGTTTCCATCATCGCCTTGCTAATCTCCATCCTGCTGCCTTCGCTGAGAAAGGCCCAGGATCAGGCCAAGCTGGTCAAGTGCCTAGCCAACCTGGGCGGGATCGGCAAGGGCAACATCACCTACAGCACCGAGTGGAACGGCTGGTTCGTTGGTTCACCGGCGACCACCGGGCAGCAAGCCTTTGGCATTAGTGGATTCACCGGATCCGGTAGCGCGGCCCAAATCTGGGACTGGGCCGGGCCGATTGCGGCGCAGACCACGGAACTGCACTGGCATCTAGCCGAGCGATGGCGTCGCGTCTTGACCCAGGACTCGTTCCTCTGCCCCAAGAACCAGTTCTTCGTGGGGGCTTATCCAACCGGGGTCGAAGACCCGGACAGCGAATACGAAGGATGGGGGTCGATGCGGATGCCCAGTTACTACACCATGCGGGCGTTCATGACGCGTGGGGGAACGGCACCTCAGAACAGCCCGCTGCGAATCGAGAGGCAGTACTTCCATCCGCAGGTAGGCGGCACTGAGGATGTTCCTGCGGGGTACGCGCCTCGCATTGAGCGGGTCGGCTCGCCGTCCGAGAAGGTCTTCCTGAGCGACTCTGCACGATTCATCGAATTGACCCCCGGGAACGAGAGGATAACCTACAACCCCCAGCCGCAGGCAAGTGCTGGTGGCGCCTTCTCCGTAAACGCCCCAACGTCGCTGGACGAATACAATCGATCATTCATCCGGCCGGCATATCGCCGTGCATGGCCCGAGTACTCCTACCGACACGGCAACGGCTCCGAACTCGG
>JAAEQG010000018.1 GCA_024231775.1 bacterium | reverse complement strand
TGCTTGACCGCGTTCCCCTTGGCCGACCCCCTTCCCTCCACGGCCTCCGCCTTCGGTGGCGCACCACCGACATTGTTCGGCCGCTTCCTCGGTACTATGAAGCCGTCCGACTTCCCACGACCGTTCATCGCTGTCGTGCCCCTTGGGTTCACAGCGCGGACCACGGCGCCATCCCCGCGCGGCTTGTCCGCGGCGCGACCCCGTGGCCAGTCGTAGGATCTCCCGGTTCCCGCGTGAGGTGCCTCCGTGTTCGCTCGGGGTCTTCGACCGCGTGGGGTCCTGACGCACCTCGTGCTAGCGGTACGCCAGATGTTGCCCACGCCAAGCAGGAGAACGGAGGCACCCCAAAGTAATTGTCTTTCACGGCTCAATACCCGGCCTTCACGATCCCCTGTCAACGCTTCGCACCGTGCCTCGCGGCATGATGCGCATGACTCGGGGTCAGAGTGGGTCACTAGCCCTTCTCTGTATGGCACTTGCATCCACTACACCTCACCGATCTCCCGGCGCTCTCCCTACCCCACAACTCGTCCCGCCACTCGCCCGGCAGGGACGAGCCCAGGCCAAAGCTGTTTTCATCGCCAGGGCGGGGTTTCTGTAAACCGGTGCGGAAGGCTCAGGGGCGCTGCGGGCCGGCACGTCTTCCATGAGCGAGGAGGACGCGCCACGGCCAGCGGGGCGCGATGCCTCCGCCGAAAGCTACGTAGCCTGCCCAATGCGCTGCCGGTACTCTGTTCTGCACAGCCTCGCGCTGGGCTTCAGCCAGCGCCCCGATAGGGCCCGAGTTGCCAAGCGAGCTGTAGAAACGGCCGACGAGGTTTTGGTTGGCACGGTCGGCGACCTTCCACAGCGACGCCACGGCGGCCCGGGCTCCAGCGTCGAGCAAAGCGAACGGCAAACCGATGTGAACGCCCCCAGGTAGCACCGTGGCGCTCGCTCCCCAACACGAGGCGAGGACTGCAAGCGCGAGGTCCCCGAGCTTCAGGTGGTAGGCCGTCTCCGAGCAGGAGGCCCGAGTCGTCCGGACGCTCGGGAAAGAAGTCGCCGTGACAGGCAAAATGCGCGATCTCGGCCCGATCGAGCGCTTTTCTGACGCAGTCGTGGGTGGCGTCGTCGTCGAAGAGTTCGGTCCATTCTGCCGGCCAGGCCTGCCGGGCGGCGCGGATCTCTCCCACGGCGCCGGTGAGGTCTGAGTAGCTGTCGTCAACTGACGACGAAGTGACCGCCACCCCAGCGTGCGGTCGGACGGTGCCAGCGGCTGCCGCGGGCTGCGCTCGAGCCAGGTTAGAGACGGTACGAGGACGACGGAAAAGCGCTCGATCAGGGGTCGGCCGTGGACCGGCAGCGCGGCGAACGGTACATGCGCCAGGATATCGTCGGGCACGATGGCGAGATGCTTTACGGTCTCCGGCAGACGCGCGGCGATCTCGGGCAGGCCGAGACAGACCGAGAGGTCGTCGACGCGCTCGAGCCGCCCTGCGGTGTCGCGGATTGGGTGCACTGCGATCTCGGGGCGGACCTTGCCATCCAGCAGGCAATACTGGTCTTGCCTGACCCACCTTCGCCGAGGATGAGCAGCCTGGCCTGCTGGTTGGGGCTGGAGCTGTACCGTCGAAGGAGCTCCTGCTTGCCTTCGCTGAGGCGAGGATCACCAGCAATAGCGAAGGGTACGTAAATATTGATGGTCATTGCCTTGAAGGTTTGCAGGACGGCGAGAT
>JAAEQG010000017.1 GCA_024231775.1 bacterium | reverse complement strand
CCTCACGACGACGCCCTTTCCTTCGGTTACAGACAGTAAGCGTCTGCCTGGAGGGGACTTGCACCCCTCTGAACAGGTACACTCTCAGGCGCACAGCCGCGGACTTCAGTCCGCGCGGCGCTACGCTCCCGGCGAGCCCAGGACTGTTGCCTGCGCGGCGCTCACCCACCCAGGAAACGGCCACCGAGCAGCTTGCAGTCTTCTGGTGTCAGTAAAACTGGCGTAAATAAAGTGACAATGCGCAGCGTCTACACAATCGCGTTTGCCATCGGCAAAACCAAGCCACGAAACCGTATAATGGAACGTTGCGCCGGTGTCCCCTGTGCCAGCGGGTGTACGGCCAGACACGGTGACTGCCGTAGCGGAGGTGCGTACGTGAAGCCGAAACCGAACCATGCGAACCTCAGATGGGTGTGGCTCATCCTGCCCGTCCTGATCGGCGCCGCGGGCGCCTCCGGCGAACTGCCGGAGTTCATGCGCAAGCCCTCGCCCTACCACCTGCGCGTGCTGTGCTACAACATCAACTGGGACGCCATCTTCGAGAGCGGCGACCCGGACAACCACGACTGGTGGGAGTACGACAAGTCCGACGAGTTCGTCCGCGTAGAGACCGCCATCGATCCGGACATCGTCTGCCTGCAGGAAATCAACTGGGACCGCGATCCCCAGGATGTGGCGGACATTCTCGATAGTGCCCTGCCGCTCGGCGACGGGATCGGATGGCGGGCTCACAGCGGATCGGACAACGTCATCGCCGCCCGCTTCGATCTCTCCATGCTCGCCACCGACACCAACCCGACCACCAACCGCAGCCAAGCCATGGCCCTGGTCGATCTGCCCGACGAAACGTATCCGGTAGACCTCTATCTGATGAACGCCCACTTCAAGGCGAGTGGCGGCGAAACGAACATCGCCCGCCGCCAGCAGCACGCCGACGCCATCATCCATTGGATTGGCGACATCAAGACCGCCGGCGGGTACATCAACCTCCCCGCGGGCACGCCGATCGTGGTGCTGGGCGACCTGAACGTGTACGACACCGACCCCCACTACCACCTGACCACCCTGCTGACCGGCGACATTGTCGACGAAGGCACCTACGGACCGGACCTCTCACCAGACTGGAACGACACCGACAACACGGACACACTTCCCGTCCACAACGGCGTCGGTGCGGACGACTGGACCTGGCGGGACGACAGCGGCAGCTACAATCCCGGCGATCTTGACCACGTCATCTACACCGACAGCGTCGTTGATGTCGGGAGCAGCTTCGTGCTGAACACCACGACGATGAGCCCCGCCGATCTGACCGCTGCCGGACTACAGGCTAACGACGTGGTGCTCGAAGCCGGCATCGGGTACTACGATCACCTGCCCCTGGTGATCGACTTCTTCATCCCCGGCAGCGTCCCGGGCGATCTAACCGGTGACGGCCTGGTGACGCTGGCCGACTGGCCCGGCTTCGTGGAGTGCCTCGACGGGCCGCAGACGCCCCCCAGCCCGCCGCTCCCGCTCAACACTGCCCAGTGCCTGCAAGCGTTCGATTTCGATGACGACTCCGACGTGGACGCCACTGACTTCGGCGCCTTCCAATCACTCCTGGGCGGATCGTAGCATCGGCAGACTCGCCCTGATGGCCGGCTCAGAGTGTGCTGCACATCCTCCTTGCCACCGCTGTCGACCGCCATACCATAACGGTAGTTGGACGGTCCAGATCCATTCGGGTGAGCATCCATGTATCTCGATACGCGCACTTGTGAGTCTGATTGGCCCAGAATCTACATGCTGGCTACGAGCTTCATCCAGCCGCGACCGATCGGGTTCATCTCCTCGGTCTCGGATAAGGGCGTTCGCAACCTGGCCCCCTACAGTTTCTACAACATGGTTTCCGCGAACCCCCCGGTGGTGATGTTCGCCCCGGCTTCGCGCCGCGACGGCGGCGACAAGGACTCGCTGCACAACGCGGAGGCCACCGGCGAGTTCGTAGTGGCTACGGTCACCGAGGATCTCGTCGAGCGAATGAACCAGTGTGCGTTCGACTACCCGCCGGACGCGGATGAGTTCGAGAGGTCCGGCCTGACTCCCGCACCGGCGACGCTGGTGAAACCGGCCCTGGTGGCGGAATCACCCGTGAACATCGAATGTAAGCTGCTGGAGATCAAGCGATTCGGTGATCAGCCCGGCGCGGGCAGGGTGGTCTTCGGCCGAATTGTGGCAATCCACGTGGACGATGCGTATCTCGCGGAGGATGGGATGCTCGACGCAGCCAAGCTCCAGGCGGTCGGGCGGATGGGGCGTTCGACATACTCCCGAACGAACGACACGTTCGACCTGTCCCGACCGGAGAACGGATGAACACCCCCGTCTCTATCAGCCAAGCGCGAGTGCAAGCACACCGGCTGACCTGACCACCACCACCCCCCAAGGAGCCGCGGACTTCAGTCCGCGCGGCGCCCCGCGCCACGCGCCCCACGAGACCCGGACTCGGTTCACGGACCCAGTAATCGGTTAAGCCACGCATCCACCTCGCCGACCGACCCGGTCCCCACCGGACGATCATCCGTTTCGTCACGATAGGCGGAGCGCCGCTCGAAGTGCGTGCCCACCGAACCGGTCAGATACCGGGAGAGCTGGGCATACCCGTGGGCGTCCCCCAAGGCGAAGCGCTTGTGGTAATAGCGCAAGGGAAAGTACACATACAGCCAATCCCTGGCCCGGGTCATCGCCACGTACAGCAGACGGCGTTCTTCCTCCACACCAGCCTCATCGCGCACCGCCATGTCCGAGGGGATCATCCCGTCGGCTGCGTGGATGACGTGGACGACGTCCCACTCACAACCCTTGGCGGAGTGAATGGTACTGAGCACCAGGAAGTCCTCTTCGAGATGGGGCGGTTGGGCCAAGTCCGAGGTGGCTTCGGGCGGGTCGAGGGTCAGATCGGTGACAAACCGCGCCCGCGAACGATACCCGGCGGCGACCTGTTCGAGTTGCTCCAGGTCGCGCAGCCGAATGGTCGGATTCTCATAGACCTCCGTGAAGACGGGCTCGTAGAAGCGTCGCAGGCGCTCGACCTGGGCGGGCAGAGACGGCGGCGCCCCGGAAGAAGATGACGGTTCACCTTCCGGCGCGGGAGGCGTCCGCTCCTCTCCGTCCAGGGTCACGCCCATGCAGTCCGCCAACGCCTGGCGTAGTTCAGCAAACAATTTGCGGGCGGCGGGCGGAACGCTCGGGGACTGCTCGAAGAGGCGCCGCAGCGGGGAGACCACTCCTTGATCGAGCGCGTCCGGTTGAGCAGGCTCCGCAGCGCAATCGCCCCGCAGGACCTCGATTACCCGCCTGGCGTTGCCCGGTCCGATACCGGGCAACAGCTGCAGCACGCGAAACCAACTCATCCCGTCGTACGGATTCTCCAGGATGCGCAGAAACGCGATCATATCCTTGACGTGGGCCGCCTCGACGAACTTCAACCCCCCATACTTGCGGAAGGGGATGTTGCGGCGACCGAGTTCGACCTCCAACTGGTCGCTGTGATGTCCGGCGCGAAAGAGCACCGCCTGCCGTTGAAGCGGAATCCCCTCTTCCAGATGTGCCAGAACCTTGGCACAGACCTCGTTGCATTGGTTGGGCTCATCCAGGCAGGTGGTCAGCACGGGCAGTTGATCGCTGGGCCGGTCACTCCACAGGTCCTTGGTATAGCGCTCCCGAGCCTGCTCCATTATAGAGTTGGAGGCCTCCAGGATCGGCCGGGTGGAGCGATAGTTCTGCTCCAGGGTGACGACGTGGGTTCCGGGGTAATGCTGGGGAAAATCGAGGATGTTACGGACCGTAGCCGCCCTGAAGGAGTAGATGGACTGAGCATCGTCGCCCACCGCCATGATGTTGGGCCGGCCGACGCGCATCGCCCGCAGCAGCTCCGCCTGAACCGGATTGGTGTCCTGATACTCGTCCACCAGGACGTGATCGAACCGATCCGCCACCGTCGCGCCCACTTCCGGCGCGTTCGCCAGCACGTTCCACATCAGCAGCAGGTCATCATAATCGAGCACGTTCTGCTCGCGCTTGCGACGCGTGTACTGTTCGATAATCCGGCGAACACCGTCGATGTCGTCCGCACACCAGGGGAAATGGACGCGGATGGCGTCGGCGAGCTTCTCCTGGGCGTTGACCATTCGCGAGTAGATGTTCACCAAGGTGCGCTTCTGGGCAAACCGGCGCTTCCCCCGGGCCAAGCCGAGTTCGCTCCGGATCAAGCCCATCAGGTCGGCGGCGTCCCCCTGGTCCATTACGGTGAAGTCGGGGCGCAACCCGAGGGCCTGGCTGTAGATGCGCAACATGCGGTTTGCGGTGGCGTGGAATGTTCCGCCCCAGACCTTCGCGGTGCCACCGCCGGACCTTCCGCCCAGCAGCCGACCGGCGCGGGCAAGCATCTCCGCGGCGGCCCGCCTCGTGAAGGTAAGCAGCAAGATGCGCTGGGGAGGCACGCCCTGCTCGATGAGTCGGGCCACACGGCAGACCAGCGTCTTGGTCTTGCCGGTCCCCGCTCCAGCCACAACCAGCAGCGGGCCGTCGCCATGGGTGACGGCTTCACGCTGGGCCGGATTCAACTCGTCCAACCATGGCGCCGGCATCAGGTACCCCCCTCAAAGCACTGAGGTTCCACCCGGCCCGCCGCCACTCTGACGGCGAACCGGAAACCCCGCGCACTTCCAGAGTATACGGGCTGCGCGCAAGAAAACACCGGGGCTGACCCCGGTGTTTTTGAACCTGTCGAATCGGCGGTGAAGCCGCCGGTGGACTGGACTAGCGCTTGGAGAACTGGAACCTGCGGCGGGCGCCTCGCTGCCCGTACTTTTTCCGTTCGACCCGGCGCGAATCTCGGGTAAGGAATCCACCATCGCGTAGCGATTGCATATACTGGCTGTCGAAGTTGCTGATCGCCCGAGCGATGCCCAGAACGATCGCCCCGGCTTGACCGGTGGTCCCCCCGCCCACGACGTTGACGAACACGTCCAGCTTGCTGAGCAGGTTGGCCGCCTCCAGCGGAGCACGGATGGCTTTGCGATCTACCTCGCGGACGAAATGGATATCCGCCTCGCGTTTGTTGACCTTGAACTGGCCGGATCCGGCTCGAACCCGGACCCGGGCGATGGCTGTCTTGCGCCGCCCAGTACCCCAGGTGTATCCACCGTGGGTTGGTGAACGAGGCTTCTTTTCGCTCGCCAGGGTGGGAATCGGTGGTGCGGCTAGTTCCGGCGCCACCATAGCGGGGGCCGTCGGCACCTCGGCTGGTACCACGGGGGCAACCGGCGCCTCGGGTTGAGGTGACGGTTCTGGAGCCGCGGCAGCCGGCGGAGCCGGATCGGGAGCAGCTTCCACAGGCGGAATCAACGGCGCGTCGGTCCCGGGTTCGGGCGTCTTTTCTTCGGTCACGGATAGAGTCTCCGAGCTATGCGGTCAACCACGGTTTCGGCTGCTGGGCCGTGTGGGGATGGTCCTCGCCGCGATAGACTTTCAACTTCTTGAGCATCGTGCGCCCCATGGCCGTCTTGGGGAGCATACGCCGGACAGCTTCGGTGATGATCCGCTCGGGATGCTTAGCCATCACGCGGGAGAAAGGAATCTCCTTGTAGCCGCCGGGATAGTAGGTGTAGCGATCGTAGTGCATGGTCTCGGTCTTGCGACCGGTCACCCGCACTTTCGTCGCGTTGGTCACCACGACGAAGTCACCGGTATCCACGTGGGGGGTGTAGGTCGGCTTGTGCTTGCCCATCAACACCCGGGAAATCTCGACGGCCATGCGCCCGAGAACCTGCCCATCAGCGTCCACGTGACGCCATGAGGGCTTGGTATCGCGCCCTTTGGCCATATAGCTTGGTATCCTACCGACTGGCATGGGTCCACACCCTTCCTGACTCTCAATAAACCCAGAAACCGAGCCCTGCATTGTAGGCCCTTTCCATGGCGCGTCAAGGGTCCCCTGGCGGAGGCATGAGAACCTAACATGTGCAGAACATGGCCCGGCCGACCCGTGCCCGCCGTCTTGACGCCCAAGACAGTCCCGGTACCATGCTGGCAACCGCGTCCCCGCGGACACCACGGAGATTATCATGCCCCCGCAATCCCGGTTGACCGTCAAGAACGTCCATGAGGTGACAATAGTCACCTTCTCCGAGACCTCCATCATCGAAGCCCAGCTCATCGAGAACATCAAACGAGAGATGTTCGCTCTGGTTGAAGATCAGGAGCGGTCCAAGCTGGTGCTTAACTTGAGCAAGGTACAGTACTTATCTTCGTCCGCCTTGGGGGTGCTCATCCCCCTGCACGAGAAGACCAAGGAACGCGGAGGACGGCTGATCCTGTGCGGGGTCAATCAGGACATCCGCAAGGTCTTCAAGATCACCAAGCTCGACAAGCTGTTCACCTTCAAGAAGGACGAGACCGACGCCCTCGCCGAGTTCGGCGTACGTGCCACCCCCTAGCCTTCCCACGTCCCAAGCCCACCCGAAAACACCTCGGGTCCGCTGGATTTCCGGCCAGGTCTGCAATCTGCTATGCTAGCGGGCGCCAGCCCGGACAGGTCTACCGGGAGCGGCAGGCGACGGCGAGTGGATAGGTGATGGGCAGAGTACGTTCATGCCATGAGGGGGGCGCAGGGTCCCTGGACTGCTCCGGGGCGGCGCTCGCGCCACGAGTCAGCCGACGGCGCCCGACCACCCGAAGCGGGCGAGCCCGGTTTCTGCCGACCCTCGGCGCCGGACTGATCTCCTGCCTGGCCGCCATCAGCGTTTCTGCCCAGATCGCGATCAATGAGGTGGACTACGATCAATCGGGAACGGACACCGCCGACTTCGTCGAGCTGTTCGAACCGGGCAAGACCGGCCTGAGCTTGGCTGGCTGGGAACTGGCGCTATACAACGGGACCGCCAGCCAGCGATCCCCCTACCTCACCATCTCGCTGAGCGCGGCTCCGGGCGGCGTGATGCCGCCGGACGGATATCTGGTGATCGGCCCCGCAGGTATCCCCGAAGTCGACATCACCCTCCCGTCAGGTGGGTGGATTCAGAACGGAAGCCCAGATGGCATGGCTTTGGTAAGTTCGGGGGTGGTCGTGGAGCTGTGGGCCTACGAGGGTAGTTTCGTGGGCGCCTCGGGTCCGGCGGCGGGGATGACCTTCGAGGACATCGAGGTAGCGGAACAGGGCGGCGACGGCCTTGGTCTGCAGCGTCTGCCGGACGGAGGAGCCTGGGCCGCAATACCAGAAGCAGCCCGCACTCCAGGCGAACCGAACCCGGAAGGCTGGGGCGTGATCGCCTACGGTGGCCTGACGACGATGCACCTGACCGACGGCCTCTCCGGACCCATTGCACTGTGTGCGGATGGAGGCACACCGCCATACGTGCTCACCATCATAAGCCTGCCGTCATACGGGGACTTGTCGGATGACGGAGGAGCGATCACGGTTACTCCCGCGGTGGTCAGCGGGGCGCTGATCTTCGCCCCCGACCCCGGTTTCAGTGGGGTGGACACGTTTGAGTTCACGGCCCGCGACGATATGGGGCTGACTGCGTTTCCAGCCGTGCAGGAAATCGGCGTCCAGCAAGGAGTCATTGACGTGGTGATCTCGGAGGTGATGCGCCAGCCTTCCGGCGATCAGCGGGCCTTTGAGTACGTGGAGATCCACAACCCCACCGCACAGACGGTCTCTCTGGGACGCCTCGATTCCCTGCCACCGCTCTCGGCCAACACGGTGGACAATCTTGCCGGGCAGACGATCCCGCCGGGGGCAACGCGTATTTTGGCGCCGGACGCTCGGGCCGAGAGCCTGGAGCTGGAGCTACTGCGCTGTGAGTGGGGCCTGTTGGAGACGGAGATCATCCGGGTCGCCCTTGCGAACTGGGAGCTGCTTCCTTCGGTCTCGGGCATCGGCTGTGCGACGCCGGAACCATCCCGGCTGTTGCTGTACGACAGT
>JAAEQG010000016.1 GCA_024231775.1 bacterium | reverse complement strand
TGCGATAGGTAATCGGACTCGGGTTGATTCTCGGACCGCTGCACGGATGCACAGGAGGGGATACGTGCGTCACTCTTGTACTGTCTGCGTATTTTTCCAATCTTTCCACGACCGACTCGGGGGGAGGCGGGGTGCGCGTCGGTCTGGTGAGCACGATGCGATGAGACAATGAACCAATCCACCGCCTCAGCAACGGTGCTAGCCGCGCGTGCGTTGGCGTACGCCGCGGGTATGACCAGCCATGATGGCAGGTGAGGGAACCAGGCAAGAGGAGGAACAGGAGATGTCCAAGAGCCGTTACTGCAGGATCGTCTGCACGATTTGCGCCTTCGCCGCGCTGGCGGCGTTGCCGCTCGGGGCGACGGCTGAAGAGTCGCACAGGCAGAGCTTCGACCTTGGGGTTGAGTATGACCAGGAGCTTCTGCACGAAGAGCCTGCATGCGACCTATCCGATCCCGCTGTGGTTGGCACGTGCGGCGTATCGGATTCGATCGACCAATGCCGGTGGCAGCCGTTCAAGCAAGCGATTGACGGCGGCCTGTGTGACACGCTGGTCGATCCGGTCGAACGTCATGTGTGCCGGAAGGGTATCCTGCTGGATGGCCACCTGGACGACGGGCTCGGCGTAACCGGGCAATGCGAGTACCGTACGTGTGGGATCGAGATCGGGGAGACGCCGTGCCCGCGCAGCTACTTTGAAGCCGAGCGTGCGGTCGCGCATGTCGACCAGCTCGCCACGTCCGATGCCAGCGGAATCTCGGACGACCCTTACGATGACTGCCCAAGCGGGTTCAACGTAGGATGCTCACTTCTGTGGTTCGAGCCCGACACCGATCCCATGGATGGAGTGGACGACAGTTTCCTCTATGTTGCGTGGGACGTAGCGGATCCGGACGTGTGCGGCATCTTTCCAGGGCCGCCGGTACAGTACGATGCGGATGTTGACGGGTCAGCGTGTGAGTCACAGCGTATCGGATTCGACGAGCGGCACAACGAGGACTACGAGCTGGGACTGTTGTCCTGCGACGATCTGACGCGCTTTGACCCCAACAACGCGACCACCAACTCAGTTACGCTGGGTCCGGAACTCTCCCTGGTGATGGAGATCCAAGAGACCGGGTTTGAATGGGACCGCACCTATCTGACCACCTCGGACGGGACCGTGCTGGACACGCTGTCCTTCCCGACTGCCGACAACGCCACGAATCCGACCAACGCATGTATCGACAACGAGATTGACTTCTGCGCTTACCGGTGCAGCATCAGCGGCCGCCCCTGTGTCAACGGGGAGGCATGTCCGGCGGGTGAGGGTACGTGCGACGACCTAGGAAACAACGTGGAGCTGGTCATCAAAGCGGTGGAGACCAGCGGGGTATTCGGCCCGCACGGTAGGGAGTGCATCGGCAACAGTGCGCCGTGCTTCAGCAACTATCACTGTCCAGGTGGCGGAGGCGGGGTCTGTGCCTCGACAGCAGCCGCGGACAGCCCCGAGGCCCGGGAGAACCGGTTTGCTCTGGCCCAGCTCGCCGCCGAGCTGCGTGCGGACTCGGAGAGGGACAACTCCAGCGAGGAGCAGGCGCTGGTTGCACAATTCACGTCGCTGCCGGGCATCGAGGTGAAGAAGCTGGTTCGCTGCGTCGATCCTGTGGGAGTGTTCGCAGAACACGCGGTGGCCCTTCCTGGCTCGAAGGTCGAGTTCGAGATCACGATAGAGAATACGGGAAACGAGGACCTGTCGGTCACCGTGCAGGACGTGCTGACTCCGATCTCGAACAAGGTAAGCTGCGAGCCGGTCTCCGAAACGCTGGAGGCATTCCTGACCAGTCCGCGGCGAGGACTGGTCAGCCACGAGATTCGCAGGAACACCGCCGATGCAATCTCCCCGCCGGTCTGCAATCCGGTGATCGACGAAACCGAATGCCTGAACGTCCAGTTCTTCGTTGACCTGGAGGTCGCGCCGGCACAGGGCTTTCTGGGCAGCATCCGCAATGACGAGACCGAAGCTCTGGGCACGCTGCTAGGGGTCACTCTGAACCGGAGCACCGGCGAGTGCCTGTTCGACCCGGGCGATGTCATGGTGGTGCGTTTCGAGTGCCTGGTGAACACGAGCGGGGTGAGCACGGTGAGCGATCTGTGTGATGACCCTCAGACGGAAGATTGCACGAACGCGGTAACGGTCTCCGCCCCACTACTACCGCCGGTGGCGGTAACGCTGGGAGACAGCTGCCCGGGTGGTCAGCACTCTGAGTGCGACGACGGTCTGTACTGCAACGGCGAGGAGCAGTGCTTGGGCAACGTCTGTCAGGCAGGCACTCTGCCCTGCCTGCTGAGTGAAGGATGCAATGAGTTCACAGACAGCTGCGGTTCCATCGCAGTCAGCGACGTTGCGGACATCATTGACACTGATCGGGAGTTCGTGGCGGACGACGATGACAACGTCGCTACGGTCGATCTGCTCTGTCGCGACATCGACTTTGTCAAGGAAGTGCAGCTGGATGACAGCGGGGTGTGGAAGACCGGCGACGATGCGTTGAACATCCCCAACGGACCTTTCCCGCTGCAGATCGAGTACCGCTACACGGTAACCAACACCGGGGAGATTGATGAAGAGGTCACGCTCACGGACGAGTTCCTCTGTGCGGACCTCACTGCCATAGCAGGTGTGAGCTACGTGACTGGGCAGTGCGACATCTGCGAGTTGGGAACCCCCGGCGAGTTGGTTGACACCGTCCCCGCCAACTCGAGCCGTTCGTACAACTGTCAGGTCGAGCTTACCGAGGCTGGGCTGCAAGAATTCCTCGAACAGGACGACACCGGTCGGCCGGACTGTACCGCGGGCGCGGGCGATGCGGACTGCTATCGCAACTGTGCGAACATCAGCGCCGAGGGCATGCCCCTTACCGGCACCTGCGACAGCACTCCAGCGATTGAACTCGAGTCCTTCTCGACGATCTGCAACCAGGCATGCGCGATCACGGTCATCAAGGAAGTCCGCTGTCAGGAGGATTGCAGCACGCTGCTTCCTGACTCTGAGGACGGCTGGGTTGGCCATCCGGACGAACTCGATGTTGCTCCCGGGGCGTGCGTCCAGTACCGCATCACGGTTGAGAACATTGGCGACGACCCGCTTTGTGCGATCGAGATCATCGATTGTATGGTTAACTCGAACAACTTCGCGAGTGGGCCCGACCAAGTCCAGGTCGTACCACCGATCTGTACGCTGACTCCCCCGTTCAACTGGGATTGCGACCCGTTCCGGTGCGATCCAGATCCGCTGCTTCAGGCGGGCGACAAGGTGAAGATTCTGTTCATGGGGCGGCTTAAGGACAAGGACAACTTCATCCCCAATCGCGATCCGCTCAACGTCGTGGACGTGCGCGGCGCGCTCGAGGGCGACTGTGCCGGGGCCGAGCCCAACTACTCGTGCGACGACGATTCGACCGTCGGCGTGGATATCCAGGAGTGCTCGTTCACCGTGGAGAAGTCCGTCACGTGTGACGATCCCGTGGTGTGTAACGGGTGCGTGCCGGAGTGCGTAGACGCGCTGCCCGGTTCCACCAACGGGTTCCGCATCGAGATCTGTAACACTGGCGAGACGAACATCAGCACCGTCGGGATCACCGACGTGCTGGAGTGCGAGTCGTGGTACATCGGCGGGTCGGTCAACGCGTTCATCACGAACGGCGGCGGGACCGACGACGTGACCAGTTGCATCTGCGAGACGGACGCCTGCCCCACGTTCGATCAGATCAACGGCGTGAAGGGCTTCAAGGATTGTCGGCCCGGCTCTCCGTACATCCCAACTGGCGAGTGCCTGGTGATCACGTTCAAGGTCGAGGTTCCTGCAGTGGACCCACCAGACTCTTGCACCAACAGCGTAACGGTAACGGCCGACACGGACATCTGCGAAGCGTCCGACAAGAACCCGTGTGGCGTACACTCCGACGATGCGTGCATCAAGGTCAAGGAACCGGACATCGAGTGCGACAAGTCGGTCTGTCTGGACGAGAACCAGAACGACGAATGTGATGAACCCGATGAGCCCGAGACCGACAACCTGCAGCTCCCGTGCGACATCGCGTTCCCGTTCAACCTTGTTTACAACTTCGAGGTGTGCAACACCGGCGAGACACCGCTGATCAACGTGCGGGCCTGTGATCCCGATCTCGTGGCGCATGCGGTGGCTTGCGGCCTGCTTGTCGGACCGTGCGATCTGTGTGATGACCCGCCTCCGTGCGACGGCAACAACGACGTTTGCTGCGAGGCTCCCGATCTCGATCCGGGCGAATGCCATACGTGTCGGTGCACTGTTCAAGTGCCCGATCGTGACGCGTGGGAGTGCTTTGCCGCGAGTGACGGCGGTGACGAGAACTGCCATACCAACGGAGCGGTGGCCAACGGCGACGTGGATACCAGCGGGCTCTGCTCGCATGGGGCTGAGACCGTCGTGGCCGCAGATTGCGGCGACGTCGAGGTCTGCCTGGCGCCGGAGTGTGAGATCGAGGTCACCAAACAGGTGCAGTGCCTGTCGAGTTGCCTGCCCGAGGCCCCGCCGATCGGAGCGCTGACTGACCTGCTGGAGGTGACACCGGGTTCGTGCGTCCGCTACGTGATCGACATCAAGAACACCAGCCCGGACGTGCCCGTCTGCTGCGTCAGCATCAAGGATTGGCTCGATCCCTGCGTCACTCTGGAACCGGGCACGACGCAGTGTTCCCTCGAAGGTCAGCCCTGCAATGCGTGTCCCCTGGTGGCCACCGACGGAACGCCGATCGAGTGGTGCTTTGAGAACTGCCCCGGGACGAACAACGTCCTCGACCCCGGCGAGACGGCACGGATAGTCTTCACCGGTCGCATGGTTTGCACGAATGGTTTCGCGCAAAACCGCGTCGAGGTGGAGGGGGCAACGAGTTGCCCGGTCAGTGCTGCGCCGGTCTACTGCTGCGAGGACTCAAGTAGCTGCGGCGTCGACATCAAAGACTGCTCGTTCACCGTCGACAAGGACGTCACGTGCGACGATCCGACCGACCCGAATGCGGTGTTCCAGGACGATCTTGTTGATGCGTTGCCCGGCGAAGAGATCGGGTTCCGTATCTCGATCTGCAACACGGGAGACACGAACATCAGCACGGTGGGGCTGGACGATGATCTAGGCTGCGAAGCGTGGTACGTCGGCGGCTCCGTTGACGCGTTCATCACCGATGGCGGCGGGAAGGACGACGTGACCACCTGCGTTTGCGAGACGGATGCGTGCCCGACGTTCGGCAGCCTTAAAGAGCTAATCGACTTCAAGGATTGTCGGCCAGCGGCGCCGTACATCCCGCCTGGCGAATGCCTGGTGATTTCGTTCCGGGTGAAGGTGCCCGAAGTTAATCCCTACCCGGACGAGTGCTGCAACACCGCGACGGTCACAGCCAAGACGGACATCTGCGAGGCCACCGAAGCCGACCCGTGCGGCCAGGAAGCGGACACCGCCTGCATCAACGTGTTGGAACC
>JAAEQG010000015.1 GCA_024231775.1 bacterium | reverse complement strand
TGACGTGAATATCCTTGTAATATTGGATCGTGAGGTACAATGGACCAAATTTCTTTCCTGGAAGAGTTGATCTCTATCCCCAGCCCGTCTGGCGAAGAGGGTGCTGTGACCGAGTACCTGGTCAAGCGGATGGCGGGGCTGGGTTTTCGGGCCTATCGCGACGAGGTGGGTAACGCTGTAGGTATCGTGGGCGACCCAGGGGCCGGGCGAGAGATCGTCTTGTTGGGACACATTGACACTGTCCCTGGCCTGATCCCCGTGCGCAGGTGTGGAAACCTGCTGTACGGGCGGGGAGCGGTGGACGCCAAGGGGCCGCTGGCAGCGTTCGTGCTGGCAGCGGCCCAGGCAGCGCCCCGGTTGAACGATACCCGGCTGGTGGTGATCGGGGCGGTGGAGGAGGAAGCGCACGGGCGTGGCGCGCGTTACCTGGCTCGAACGATGCCGCCGCCGTACTGTGTCATCATTGGCGAGCCAAGCCATTGGGAAGGGATCACGTTGGGTTACAAGGGTATGTTGGCGGTGGATTACCAACGGGTGCAGCCGGGCAACCACAGCGCGGGCGAGATACCCGGCCCGGCAGAGAAGGCGGTGGCTTTCTGGAACCGGTTGGTGACGTATGCCGAAGTGTACAATGGGGACCGGTCGGGCCGTTTTAACACCCTGGACCCCACGCTGCGGGATTTCCGCACCTTTGGCGACGGGCTGAACGATGGCGCAGAGATGAACATCGTCGTGCGCATACCACCGGGAATCGAGGCGGCGGACTTGAAGGCCAAGATGTTGACCTGGTGCAACGGAGCCAGTCTATCGTTCCCTGGCAGCGACCCGCCTTTTCGCTCGCAGAAGAATATTCCGCCGGTGCGGGCGCTGCTGCGGGCGATCCGTGCCGAGGGCGGGCGTCCACGTTTCAAGCTCAAGACGGGAACCTCGGATATGAACGTCGTTGGACCCGCGTGGGGCTGTCCCATCGTGGCTTATGGGCCGGGCGACTCGTCCCTGGACCACACGCCCGACGAGCACATTGACGCGCGCGAGTTCCGCCGGAGC
>JAAEQG010000014.1 GCA_024231775.1 bacterium | reverse complement strand
CTCGAATTCTTCTTGCCGGTCGCGCCAGTTCTGCGGCAGGATCACCACCACGCGGGCCGGGGCCAGGGCTGCCAATTCCTCGACCGCCTCTCGCACTGTCGGGTAAAGATTTACCTCCACCACGACCACGCCGTTGCCCGCAAACGCCCCCGCGATCTGGGCCAGCTTTTCGCCCGTGTCCACCACCACCGCGACCGACAACCCGGCGGCGGCAAAGGCCGGGTAGGCCGTTTGCGTCAACGCCGTCTCGCTCAGACCGGCCAGTATGACGTTTACGTTGCTCATTTATCTCCACCCCACCTGTTTCAGTTGTTGCATCAGATCGTACAATTCCTCGTCCGTCGGCTCCCGCCCCGGCACCATCGCCGGACGGATCAGGAACGGCGTCGTGTGCGCGATGTCCATCGAATAGCCCAGCTTGCACACTGCCATCGCCTGCGGCATCCGGCTGAGGAAGCGTTTGTAATCCTCGTCGGTAAAGCCCTTCTCGCTGAACGCCAGATGGGCCATCATCAAGTCCCGATCCATTGGAGCCTTAGTTTGCCCAAAGAAGGCGTTGTTGCAGCTCGGCATGATCCCCGGCGGCAGGCCCGCTACCGTCTGCACGATCAGGTGCATAAACGCCCGGTACTTGCGCCCGTCCCGGAACATTGTCTGGAACTGGGCCGACGTCGCCACCGCGCCCTGATCGTCGTCTCCCCCGTCGGAGGTCCCCGTCAATATCTTGTTCGCTTCCTCAAAGACGATCTGCAGCACCGGTCCTTTGTCCTTGCCGATCGACTCACGCCGCCGCACCACCGCGTCGTTGTACAGGTGCCACGCCACCAGGCCCAGCACGGCGATCTTGGCATATTCGTTCATCTCCGCTCCGCCCTCCAGGACCGAGATGCCCCACCGGTCCCCCGCTGGCCCCAGCAGGCCCAATTCCTCGACCGCCGCCGTCCCTTCGCCTGACCCGTACATGCGTGCCATCTCGCCCTGAGTGAACGGACGCAAACGCAGCAGCGCCCCCTGCAAGCTCTCCGCGCTGAGCCGGTCGCCCTTGCTCTCCCGCTCGGCCCGGCACTGCTCCAATCGCTCCACCCAGGTCGTCATATCAACGGCTTTCGAGCGGTGGACCGAGAGCGCCTGGCGCTCGAACGGCTCCAATGCGTCCACGTGGACGT
>JAAEQG010000013.1 GCA_024231775.1 bacterium | reverse complement strand
GTCGGCCTGACCCTGCCCGAGATGGCCAGCGCAGTCGACACCCGGTTGCGACTCACCCTGCTGCTCCCCCGCACTCAGCTCCCGAGAAACGTGAACCCTAGACCTCGACTCGCGCTGTGCTACAGTCGTTGTCGGAGGTTCTCCATGGCGCGATTTTTCAATACGTCCGGACCCTGTGAACCGGCCAAGCACTACATGCTTCCCGCCGCGGAGCGACTGTCACAGGCCCGGCGGCTCATCGACATGGAGCGTTACTTTGTGCTCCATGCACCGCGGCAGACGGGGAAGACTACCACCATTGCCGCCCTTGCGGCGTGCCTGAACGCAGAAGGACGCTACACGGCGCTGCTGGCTAGCTGCGAAGAGGCGCAGGCCGTGGGCGAGGACATCAATCGGGCCGTCGACACCGTCCTGCGCAACATTGAGAAGAAGGCAGCAATGATGCTTTCCGAGCCGCTTCGCCCACCGGCAGTCGAGACCGTGGGCCACATTGATGGCCCGTCCCGTCTGGGGATCTTCCTCAGCCGATGGGCCGAGCTGTCGCCGCGGCCGATTGTGCTCTTCCTCGATGAGATCGACTCGATGAAGGGTACTTCCCTGATCTCCGTCCTGCGTCAGATTCGGGCCGGGTATCCGGACCGGCCGGCCCGGTTTCCCCACGCCATGGCACTGATCGGCATGCGCGACGTCCGCGACTACTCAGCCGGCAATGGCATCGAGTTCGGGACCGCGTCGCCTTTCACCACGGAGGGTCAGGGGCGGGGGGTGCAGTGTCGCGAGCCGGGGTCGAGGGAGGGGGGCGCAGCAAATATCAAGGACCGTTCGTTCCTGCTGGCCAACTTTACCGCAGAGGAGGTCGCCATCCTCTTCGATCAGCATACCGCGGAGACCGGGCAGGAGTTTACCGCGGAGGCCAAGGTCCGGGCCTGGGAGCTGACCCGCGGCCAACCGTGGCTGGTCAACGCCCTGGCCCAGCAGATCACCCTCACGGATGTCAGCGACCCCGAGGTGACGATCAACTTCGACCATGTCGAGGCGGCCAAGGAGACTTTGATCCAACGCAGAGACACCCATCTCGATTCCCTTCTCGCCCGGCTGCGGGAGAAGCGGGTGCGGGGCGTGATGGAGCCACTGCTCGCTGGCGAGTACCTCGAGGGGGACGTGATGGACGACGACATCCAGTTCACCGAGGACCTGGGACTGGTCGTCTCCGGCGAGATGGGACTCGAGATCGCCAACCCGATCTACCGTGAGATCGTCCCGCG
>JAAEQG010000012.1 GCA_024231775.1 bacterium | reverse complement strand
TCTGCGGTCAGCATCCGCAACTTGCTTGACAGATGTTTGATGTTGTAATGATCCGGCGGCCACCGAGCTCTGCACTCTTTCCCTACGCGACGCGCTTCCGATCTTTCGACTTGAGCTCGGCGGGCAGCTACGACATCTTTGTGTCGAAGTTCGACAGCGCCGGCGACTTCGTATGGGCCAAGCGCATGGGCGGATCGAGCATCGACCGTGGCGAACGCATCGCGGTGGACGGCGCGGGCAACGTCTACACAACGGGCGTCTTCGAGGGTACGGCGGATTTCGACCCGGGCCCGGGGACCTTCAACCTGAGCTCGGCGGGCAGCTCCGACATCTTCGTGTCGAAGTTCGACAGCGCCGGCGACTTCGTATGGGCCAAGCGCATGGGCGGAATGAGCCTCGACTCCGGCTACGGCATCGCGGTGGACGGCGCGGGCAACGTCTACACAACGGGATACTTCCGGAACACGGTAGATTTCGACCCGGGCACGGGAACCTTCAACCTGACCTCGGCGGGCCAAGCCGACGTCTTTGTGTCGAAGTTGTCCGGGCCACCGGATGTGACGCCGCCAAACGCGACTTCCATCACGCCGGCAACCGCAGGCCCGACGACTGCGGTGAACGTGGACTCCACGGTAGTCTTCGATGAGGCTGTGCAGGGCTTCAATGACGCGGCGGACGTGGTCATCACCCACAGTGGTACGGCGAGTACGGGCGTGAGCATCGCCGGGAGCGACGATACGTACACCGTCAGCGTGACCGGTATCACCGGCGATGGATCGTTTACGTTGGCGGTGAGCACGGGTTCGGACGTCCAAGACCTCGCGGGCAACCCCCTGGCAAGCAGTGTGACCAGCGCGGCGGTGGCCATCGACAACACGCCGCCAAACGCAACGATTTCATTGCTGACAGCGAGTCCCACGAAAGCCGACGCGGTGGAGTTCCAGGTAGCCTTCGACGAGCCGGTTACGCCGTCCTTCGATTCGGGTGACGTGAGTCTGACAGGTGACCTGGCCGGTTCTGTGGGCGTCAGTGGCACGGACCCGACGTATACGGTGACGGTCACGCTGACCGACCCGGATGCGGACGGGACCATCGGTATCGCCGTGGCGGGCGCGGGCGCCGTGACAGACTTGGCGGGCAATCCCTATGCGGGCGGTTCGTCGGCATTGTGCGATATCTTCAATTGGAACGGTTTCACGGCGGAGCCCCAGGATGCGCGGGGATACAACGGTGACCCGCATAGCTTCAGCGTCACCGCGGATTGTGGCGCGAGCAGCTTGTCGTACCAGTGGAAGTGGGACGATGGCGCCAAGGCCATTCACGACGTAGGTACGGACGCGGCGTCCTATGCGATTCCTGATGTGACGGGCCAAGCCGGGGACTACTGGTGTGAAGTCACCTACGACGGCAGCACCTACCCG
>JAAEQG010000011.1 GCA_024231775.1 bacterium | reverse complement strand
CTACCGCCACGACCCTTCGGCAAGCCCAGGGCAGGCTTCAGGACAGACGCCAGACGGCCCCGCCAGCCTGAGCAGCGACGAAGTGCGCGCCATCTATGAGGACAGCGGCGGCGTGCTGTGGGTGGGCACGGGCGATGGCTGGCTGGAGCGATTCGATGCCCGGACGGAAACGTTCATCCACCACCAATATCTGGGCGGCAACCCGGTGTCGAAAATCGTAGAGGACCGGGCGGGCAATCTGTGGGTTGGGACAGAGACGGCGGGCCTCTACCGGATGGACCGTGGGCGCGAGACCATCGTCCAATACCGCCACGACCCTTCGGCTCCGGGCGGAACGCCCGCCTCAGGGCAGGCGCCGGACGACGACGACGGCTTGAGCGACAACGATGTGCAGGCGCTCATGGCAGACCCGGCGGGTGGGTTGTGGGTGGGCACGTTCGCCGGGGGGCTTGATCTTTGGGATGGCGCCGATGGCACGTTCGCACACTATCGCCACGACCCCGCCGACCCGCGCAGCCTGGCCCGCGACGCGGTGCTCGCCTTTTACCCGGACCCGACCGATACGGACGTGGTCTGGATCGGCACGTGGGGCGGTGGGCTGGACCGATTTGACCGGGACGCGCGGACGTTTACCCATTACACACAGGCGGACGGCTTGAGCGACGATACGGTGGGCTGCATCCTGGCCGATTCCGCCGGGTATCTGTGGCTCGGCACGGGCGGGGGGCTGTCTCGATTCGATCCGCGCACAGAGACCTTTCGAAATTACGACGAGCGGGACGGCGTGCAGGTGGGCGCGTCTGCACCGGGGGCCTGTTTCCGAGGGCAGGATGGGGAGATGTACTTTGGCGGCCCGAATGGCTTTGACGCTTTTCACCCGGATCAGATCGAGGACAACGCGTACGTTCCCCCGGTTGCGATCACGGCGTTCAAAGTGTTCAACCAGGTGGAGCGGGCGAATTTGCCCGCCGGTACGCAGGTCTATTTGTCCTACGCGGACAACTTTATCTCGTTCGAGTTCGCGGCGCTCGATTACGTCATCCCAGAAAAGAACCGCTACGCCTACAAGATGGAGGGCTTTGACGAGGATTGGGTCCTCGCCGGGACGCGCCGTTACGCCGATTATCCGAACCTGGGGCCGGGCGATTACGTCTTTCGGGTCAGGGGGTCGAACAACGACGGCGTCTGGAACGAGCAGGGCATCTCGATTGCGGTCACAGTGTCGCCCCCTTTCTGGGAGACGTGGTGGTTCCGGGGAATCGCGATCCTGGCGCTGGTGGGTGTCGTGCTCGGCGGCTACCGGGTGCGGGTACGGGGCATTGAGGCGCGCAGCCGTGAGTTGGAGCGGCAGGTGGAGGGGCGGACGGATGAGCTTGTGCAGGCGAATGTGTTGCTGGAGCAAGAGATGGTCGAGCGGGAACGGGCGGAGGCGGCGCTGGCGCAGCAGGCGGCCGAAACCGCCGTGGTGGCCGAGCGAAACCGTCTGG
>JAAEQG010000010.1 GCA_024231775.1 bacterium | reverse complement strand
ACGAGCAGGCGGATTTTGCGGTGGTATACACCAACGCCGTCACGGGCCAATCGGGATTGACTCCCGACCTGGGGCCAGACCTGCAACCTCTTTTCCAGACGATTCTGGATCACATCCCACCCCCACGAGTGGACGCGGACGCGCCGTTTCAGATGTTGGTCACGACCCTGGGATATGACGAGTATCGCGGGGTGACCGCCGTGGGGCGCATTTTCGCCGGTCGTTTGCAGGTAGGGCAGGTAATCGCCCGGATAACGGATGGCGATCAGGCCCGGCCCGAACGGGCGCGGTATTTGTACGTTCACGAGGGCTTGCAGCACATCGCAGTGGATGAGGCGCAGGCGGGAGAAATTGTCGTGCTCGCCGGGCTGGAGGATATTTCGATCGGAGAGACGCTGGCGGACCCGGAGAATCCGGTCGCGCTGCCCACTATCCACGTCGAAGAACCCACGGTGCGGATGACGTTTGGTGTGAGTACTTCTCCCCTGGCAGGGCGAGAGGGGCGATGGGGAACGTCGCGCCGGTTGCGCGCGCGGCTGTTCGATGAATTGCGCCATAATGTAGCTTTGCGGGTCGATGAAACGGGCAGCACCGACACGTTCACCGTCTCCGGGCGGGGGGAATTGCACCTGGCGATCCTGATCGAGACGATGCGCCGGGAGGGGTACGAGTTTCAGGTTTCGCGCCCGGAGGTGCTCTTGCGCCAGGGGGAGCAGGAAGAGACGTTGGAGCCGTATGAAAAGGTCTTTATCGAGACGAGTTCGGATACGATAGGTGTGGTGGTAGAGATGTTGGGCAGCCGCCACGGACGGATGCTGGATATGGTGGATACGCAGGAAAACAGTGTGCGCCTGACCTATATCGCGCCGACGCGCGGCTTGTTGGGTTTTCGGTATCGTTTTTTGACCGCGACGCGCGGCATGGGTGTGTTGCACACCTTGTTCCACAGATACTTGCCCCTGGCGGGAGAGATCAAATCTCGTTCGAACGGCTCTTTGGTCGCGTGGGAGCGGGGCGCTACCACTTCGTTCGGCCTGAAAAACGCCCAGGTCCGGGGCACGCTGTTCGTTGAACCTGGCGTGGACGTGTACGAGGGTATGGT
>JAAEQG010000009.1 GCA_024231775.1 bacterium | reverse complement strand
CAGATGGAGCAACGCGGTGTCTTCCTTCCCCTCGTACAGGCTCATATCAACTACGCCGGTCGCGCGCGCTACGATGACGAGCTGATCGTCACCACCACGGCAAGCCCGGAGGGCAGAGCCCGTATCCGCTTCGACGTCCACATCACTCACGCCGCCCGCAGCAGCGAGGTGGCCAACGGCTACACCATCCACGCGGTGGTCAACGCCAACGGCAAACCCATCCGCCCTCCCACTTGGCTGACCGACACCCTGAGCCAAGACCAGACGGCGTAATCCCCGATCGGGCGATGAGCAACCAGGAACGAGTCGCCTTCAGGCTCTGCGTTTTTTTGACTTTTTGACTTTTCGACGTTTCGACGTTTCGACGTTTGGCCCTGCTCTACTGATGCAGCAAAGCCATCACCTCACCGCGCGTCCGCGCGTCGCTACGGCAGCGACCGCGGACGGCTGAGGTCATCATCAGGCTGCCGCTCTTGCGGATTCCCCGGCAGGTCATACAGGTGTGGGTGGCTTCCAGGACTACCGCGGCGCCCTTGGGCTCGACGGCGCTCATCAGCACGTCGGCGATCTCGGAGGTCAACCGCTCCTGGACTTGAGGCCGATGGGCGTAGTCGTCCACTACCCGGGCGAGTTTGGAGATGCCCACGATCTTGCCGTCGGGCAGATAGGCGATATGGGCCTTGCCCTCGAAGGGCATCAGGTGGTGCTCACACATGGAATTGAAGGGGATATCGCGCAAGACGACCAGCTCGTCGTACGTCTCGGCGAAACGGGTGACCAAGTGTCGAGCCGGATCCACCCCCATGCCCGCAAACAGCTCCTGGTACATCCGGGCCACTCGCCCGGGCGTGTCCCGCAGGCCCTCTCGATCCGGATCCTCGCCCACCGCAACGAGGATCTCGCGCACAGCCTGGGCGATGCGCTCGGTGTCCATCTGATGTTCCATCATCACCTCTCGGACGCCAGCCCACATCAACCGGCGTCTTCCCGGATACTCCCGGACATGCGGAGGCTAGAGGGGCTGGCCGCGAGCGTCAACCGAATCCGGTCGGCGGCGGGTCCGTCGCCTTGAACCTCCGCGCCGAAGGGCTTAGAGTTAGCGGAGGATATCCCTCTCCCCCCAATCTCTCCCCCCCGGGCAGAGGGGTGCCGGGATGAGTTCCAAACTCCTGTTGTCGTGGGAGACCCAGATGGCGCGACGCTACATTTCAGAATTGCAGCCGGGCGAGCACCTCGACGACCAGGTGTTCCTGATCGCCTCCAAGGACCTGCGCACCACGACCCAAGGCAACTTGTACATTCACGCCGTGCTCGTCGACCGCACCGGACAGGTCCCCGCGCGGCTTTGGCAGGCCACTGAGGACATCTTCAGCAACTTGCCGGAGGGAGGCTTTGCCCGCTTCAAAGGCCGGGCGGAGAACTACAAGGGCACCCTCCAGTTCATCATCGAAGCGATCCGACCGGTCGAGGAGCACGATCTGGATCTATCCGAGTTCCTCCCCCAGACCGACCAGGACATCGATCAGATGTGGGCTCGATGCACCGAGATCCTGGAGACGATCCAGCAGCCGGACCTGCGTCGGTTGGTGGACGCCTTCCTCAAGGACCCGGAGTTGATGCGGCGGTTCCGGACGGCGCCCGCGGCGATAACTCTGCACCACTCCTACCTCGGGGGACTGCTCGAACACACGTTGAATCTGCTCGAGATGGCCCTGCTGGTCATCCCGCGCTACCCCGAGCTCAGCGTGGATCTGGTGTTGGCGGGGATTCTGTTGCACGACATCGGCAAGACCGCGGAGCTGACCTACCGAACCAGCTTTGCCTACACCGACGAAGGCCACCTGCTCGGGCATCTGATGCTGGCGACGTTGTGGGTCGATCAGAAGTGCGCGACGATCGAGGAGGAGACCGGCCAGCCCTTCCCCGAACAGCTCAAGTGGGTGCTCCAGCACATCATCCTGTCGCACCACGGCAAGTACGAGTTCGGCAGCCCCAAGCTTCCCGCGCTACCCGAAGCGATCGCCATCCACCACCTCGATAACCTCGACGCCAAGGTCAAAATGTACCTGACCGAGATCGAGAAGGATCGTGACCCTCAGAGCAGTTGGTCGAAGTTCAACCGAGTCCTCGAGACCAAGGTCTACAAACTGGACGTGACGGGCAACCGCCCTCCCGAGAAAACCAAGGCATGAACTACACCCAGATTTCTGACTCCCAGGTCCGCCACATGCTCAACACCATCGGGGTCGGCGCCGTCGAGGAGCTGCTCTCGGTCATTCCCGAGAACCAGCGCTTCCGGCGCCCGCTCGACATCCCCCCCGGCCTCTCCGAACTAGAGTTACTCGCCGATCTCGAACAACTGGCCGACCGCAACCGCACCTGCCGCGAGCTGACCTGTTTCCTGGGGGCGGGAGCCTACGATCACTTCATCCCCACGGTCGTCGATCACCTGGCTATGCGCGGTGAGTTCCGCACCGCGTACACGCCCTATCAGGCCGAAGCCAGCCAAGGCGCCCTCCAGGCGTTCTTCGAGTTTCAGACCATGATCTGCCAGCTCACCGGCATGGACGTGGCCAATGCGTCGCTATACGACCACGCCACCGCCGTCTCCGAGGCGGTGTTGATGGCTCAGGCCGTGACCCGCCGGACCGGAGTTGTCATGGCCACCGCCGTCCACCCGGAGTGTCGTGCGGTGGTCCGCACGTATCTGAACGAGCGCGACGCGGGCGTCGAGGAGGTAGCCGCGACCGGCGGCACTACGGATCTGGCCGCCCTCAAGCAGGCGGTCGGGCCGACGACTGCTGCGGTCGTCGTTCAGTGGCCCAACTTCTTCGGAAACCTGGAGTCGCTCGAGGAGGTGGTCCGGGTGGCTGCCCAAGCCGGCGCCCTGTCGATCGTATCAGCCGACCCGATCGCGTGCGCTCTGTTCAACCCCCCGGGGCACTACGGCGCCGACGTTGTCGTGGGCGAGGGGCAGGCGCTGGGCATCCCCCTGTCATACGGAGGACCCTACCTCGGCCTCTTCGCCTGCCGCGAGAAGTACCTGCGCAAGGTTCCCGGGCGGGTAGTGAGCGAGGGGCTGGACGCTGATGGGCGCCGCGGATTCTGCCTGGCCCTGCAGACCCGCGAGCAGCACATCCGCCGCGAAAAAGCTACGAGCAACGTGTGTACCAACCAGGGGCTGATGGCGCTGCGCGCCGCGGTTCACCTGGCTGCCATGGGGCGTAAAGGGCTGGCCGAAGCAGCTTCGCACTGTCTCGACAAAGCTCACTACGCCGCGGACCGGATCGCCGGGCTGAAGGGCTATCAACTGCGTTTCTCCGCCCCCTTCTTCAAGGAGTTCGTGGTCCAAACAGATCGCAAGGTGAAAGACGTACTGAAGCACTGCCGCGCCCAGGGCATCCTCGCCGGCGTCCCTCTCGATCGCTGGTATCCTGAGTTGGGGGACTGCTTTGCGGTGGCGGTCACGGAGAAGCGAACCCGCCAGGAGATCGACGCCCTGATCGGCGCCTTGGCGGGGGCCTGATCTGCGGATTGTTCGACCCGCCGGAGAAGCGAAGCTGACTCTGCGGAGTCGTCTCAACGGAATCCAATACCACCATGCATACTGAAGAACCCACCGGCCTGCAGAGTTCCTTTCCACTCCTCTTCGAGCGTCAGTCAACGGGTGCGTCGGCGGTGACGCTACCGCCGTGCGACGTTCCCTCGTTCGATCGGGTGCGCGCCTTGCCGGAAGGCGTGCTCCGCAAGGAACCGCCCCCTCTGCCCGAGTTGGGCGAGTTGGAGTTGACCCGCCACTACACCGGGCTGGCCCACCGTCTGTTCAGCATCGACGAGCATTTTTACCCGCTGGGCAGTTGCACGATGAAGTACAACCCGGTGGTCAACGAGCGCGCCGCCGCCCTGAGCGGGTTTACCGATCTGCATCCCTACCAGGACACCGAGGACGCTCAGGGTCTGCTCGAGTTGCTCTACCGCCTCCGTTGCGATCTGGCGGAGATCGCCGGGCTGGCGGACGTCTCGCTTCAGCCGGCCGCGGGGGCTCACGGCGAGATGACCGGGCTGATGATGATCACCGCCTATCACCGCTCCCGGGGTGAGATCCGGCGTAAGGTGCTCACCTCCGACACGGCACATGGTACTAACCCGGCTTCGTGTACGATCTGCGCGCGCCGCGCGGTCAGCGTTAAGTCGCTGGCTGACGGTCGGCTGGATCTCGATGACCTTCGCGCCGCGGTGGACGACAACACCGCCGCCCTGATGATCACCAATCCCAGCACCGTCGGCGTGTACGACGGACAGATCGCGGACATCGCGGAGATTCTCCACGCCCGCGGTGCCCAGCTCTATCTCGACGGAGCCAACATGAACGCCGTGTTGGGCATCGCCCGCCCGGGCGACGTCGGAATCGACGTCATGCACTACAACCTGCACAAGACCTTCAGCACGCCGCACGGTTGCGGCGGACCCGGGTCAGGTCCGGTCGCGGTAGCTGAGCATTTGGTCCCCTTCCTGCCGCAGCCTCAGATCGCCCGGAGCGGCGATGGCGCGTTCTACTGGGACGACGCGCGTCCTCAGTCCATTGGCAAGGTCCGCTCGTTCTATGGTCAGATCGGCGTTCTGGTCCGGGCTTACACCTACATCCGCGGAATAGGCCATGAGGGATTGCGCAACGTCGCGGAGAAGGCTGTCCTCTCCGCCAACTACATCGCCGCTCGAATCAAAGAGCGTTACCCGCTCCCCTTCCCCGGCCCCTATGCCCACGAGTTCGTCACCGTCCCCGACTTCGACAGCCTGGGCGTGCGCGAGGTGGACTTCGCCAAGCGCCTGCTGGACTACGGATTCCACCCCCCGACCATGAGCTTCCCCCTGGCCCACTGTTTGATGATCGAGCCGACCGAAACCGAGTCGCTGGAGACTCTCGATCGGTTCTGTGACACGCTTCTGACCCTGGCGGACGAGGCGCACGACCACCCCGAAGTCCTGCGCACCGCCCCGCACCGCATGCCGATCCGGCGGATGGACGAAGTAGCCGCCAATCGCAAACCCAAAGTGCGCTGGACCTCGGAGTAGGGCGTCCTCATTCAAAATGTAGCGGCCTGCGTCCCCGCAGGCCGAGAGTAGAAGACGCGCGGGTGCCCCGTCCTTTGCGCAGCAAAGGGTGGGAGCGTTTTCGCGTTCCGAAGGTTGATGCGCGGGCGCCGGTCTACACCGCCGCTGCTGTGGGCTGCGGGTCGTG
>JAAEQG010000008.1 GCA_024231775.1 bacterium | reverse complement strand
CGCAGCCTCCGGGTGGCGGCGGTAGCGGCAGTGGCAGCACGCCCCGGGCGACGACGGTGTCCGGTTCCGCCGGTCCGGCCGTCTGTGGCGATGGGTGGTGCAACGGCTCTGAAACTTGCGTCAGTTGCCCCGGTGATTGCGGCGGCTGTTACCCGACCGCCACCCCCCGCCCCTGGGATGCGGACGAGGAAACCCTCTACCACTGTGTCCCCTGGGGAGATTGCCCCGATGGGTGGGCCGACACGTTGGTCGCATACCATTGGGCCAGCGGCCGCTTCGTCGTCGTAGACGTCACCTGCTTGAGCGAAAGCACCTGTGTCGCGCCCACGCCACAGCCCGGTGTCACCCCGACTCCCGGCAACGGTTGGCCGTGTGACTATCCGCCCACGGTGGACGCCAGCGGCGTCATTCGCCAGCCCTGCGAGCGGTGGCCCGGCTGGTCCCTCCACGTCGAGGTTCGCATTCCCCCGTCCGGCATTCTGCGCAATCCCTGGCCGCGCGGCCTGGTGGGTATGGAAAACTGCTTCTGGTACCTGGGCAATGCAGACAACGAAAAGTGGTCGGAGGAGGCGCTCGAGTGTCCCGATGCTGCCGACGGCGTGACCCACGACAGTTCAGTCTTTGAGTGTGGCGATGGCACGACCGTCGCCGAGGGCGCTACGGCCAACTACCAGATCGGCGTCGCCTGGCGGCAGTGGCGCGCAGGCAGTGATCCCGTCTTTGGCCAAACGCCGCCGGACGAGATCACGTGGGTGTTTCAGGATCGGGAGTGGAACGGGGGCGAGACGATGAAGTTCGGCCCCAACGTGTGTTACACTTTTGAAACGTCCTCGTTTGGCCTGGAGGAATTTGGACCTGTCTGGAATCCCGAGTGCCAGGAAGAGCAGTGTAGTGACTGTGACGACCGAATCCTGGACTATTTGGGCAGCCCATCCTACCAGGTCAATGCCACCACGTTCTGGTGGCCCGAGTACACGTT
>JAAEQG010000007.1 GCA_024231775.1 bacterium | reverse complement strand
TGAGCCGGATCGGTGGAGCGAACTGCGCTTTGACATCGGGGGCGACGTGGTCGAGGTTCTGGTGCAGGAAGGGGACGTGGTGGCCGAGGGCGACCTGCTGGCCCGCCTGGAAACGACCGATATAGAGCGGGCGGTGGCCCAGGCGGAACTCGGCTTGAGCCAGGCCCAACTGGGAGTGAGCCAGGCCGAATTGAGGCTGGAGCAACTCGAACAACCCCCAGACGAGGCCGACATTCGCCGGGCCGAGCACGCCGTGGAACAAGCGGCTGCCGCTATCGTGGCCGCTCAATTGGACCTCGTCGCGGTGCACGATAGCAGGCTGCTCAACGAGGCGATGGAGGATGCTCAGGAACTGTACGATGATATGCGGCACCGGTACGATGTGCGCGTAGAGTGGTACGAGTCGGGCAAAGAACCCGATTACTGGCACGTGGACCAGGCCAGGGAACGGATGGACGACGCCAAGTTGGACCTGGACCGCGTCCGGCAGCAGGGCAACGCGCAATCGCAGGACGTCCGCAACGCGGTGGAACGGGCGCAGCAGTCCCACCAGGAAGCCGAGGATGCCCTCGCCCAACTCTTGGAGGAAGTAGACCCGTTGGACGTGAGAGCGGCGCAAAAGGAGATAGAGGCGGCGCAGTTGGACGTGCGGGCGGCAGAGATCCGCCTGGAGGAAGCCCTCAGCAACCTGGAGAATGTCGAGTTGGCCGCCCCCTTTGCGGGCATCGTCGTAGCTGTCAACGTTGATCCGGGTGACGCGGTATCGCCGGGCGAGGCGGCGTTCGTGCTGGCGACCCTGGATCAGCTTTATGCGCGCACCGTCGACCTGACCGAACTGGACGTGGCGCGGGTGGCGGTGGGGCAATCGGCGGTGGTAACGGTGGACGCGCTGCCCGACGTCGAGTTTGGGGCGCGCGTGATACGCATCGGCTTTCAGGCGGTGGATTACCGGGGCGACGTGACTTACCCGGTCGACGTCGAACTGGACGACGCCGCGCCGGAACTCTATTGGGGGATGACGGCGATGGTCGAGATCGGGACCGACTGACGCTAGACTGAGCCCAGGCGCACACTAGTCGCGTTGATCGGTTGACATTTTGCGTTGGGCGGGGTAGACTGTGCGGTGGAGGCACACGATGACGACCAACGCGACGACTGAACAAGTTCCATCCCTCACCGACCCCACCGGACGAGAACATCCCCTGACCGGCGAGACGATCACCATTGGGCGCGCGGTACAGAACGACGTCGTCATCACCAGCAAGCGCGTCTCGCGCGAGCACGCCCGCGTGCGGCGCGAGGGTTGGCGCGTGATGCTGGAAGATTTGAACAGCACCAACGGCATTTTTCTCAACGACGAGCGCGTGTTGGCCCCCGCCGCGTTGCACGATGGGGACCGCATCAAAATCGGCGACGTGGTTTT
>JAAEQG010000006.1 GCA_024231775.1 bacterium | reverse complement strand
GGGACTCCGCGGCTTTGCCGCGTTGCAGCGCGGCATCGCGCTCGCCCACTTCAATCCCACCGGCCGCTGGATCCACACCCCGTGGTTGCAGATGCTGCTGATTCTGGTCGTGGGGCAGGTGCTCAACTACGCGCTGACGCTCGTGGTGCAGCTTCCCTTCGTCGTCGTGCAGCAGATCGTCATCCTCCGCGAGGCGGCGGGGGGCCAGGTCGCCGACCCGGCGGAGCTCATGGCTTCCACCTTCTGGCTGCAGGTCCCGGCGGGCGTCCTCAACGCCCTGACCACCGCGGTGGCCTGGCTCTACACGGCCTTCGGGATCTGCCTGCTCTTCCAGGAAGTGCGGCGGCGCAAGGAGGCCGAGGATCTCGAGACCGCGATCGCCGGACTGACGGGCCGGTCTGCCAGCGAGTCGCTTCGGGCGGAGGGCTGATATGAGAGACTTGATGGAGTACAAGGGTTATGACGGCTCGGTCCACTACAACGACGATGACCGTCTCTTCTACGGCAAACTCGAGTTCATCCGGGGGTTGATCAGCTACGAAGGCCATGATGTCTCCTCTCTGCGCACCGCCTTCGAAGACGCAGTGGACGACTACCTCGAGCTCTGCGTCGAGCCGGGGAAAGAGGCTCTGGAAAAGGCCATTCGGTAGATGCCGCACCGGCCGGCCAGTGAACTTTCCCGTGAAACGCCCACTCATCCATCTGCTGCTCT
>JAAEQG010000005.1 GCA_024231775.1 bacterium | reverse complement strand
TTCCGGGCCGCTGCCGTTTTACGGACCAGCCGTCGATCCTGTATTGCCCTCAGAGCAAGTGGCGCTCAGTTATCGCCCGAGCACACCGCTCAAGCTGCGCATCGCCGCGTATGAACAGCTCCACGCCGGGCTGGGGATGACAGGTGGAGCCGTCCGAATTGCGTCGTCGGCTCCCGCGTTTCGCTGCGTCTCGGGGTGCGTGGAAGTCGAGGTAGAAATATCGGCCGTCTCTGGTGCGTTCGTCCTGCCCGTTCCGACGGGGCATCGGGTCGATCCCGGCAGCGTTTCGATGAGCGACCATCCGCTGACCCAACTCAGATTGAGCGAAATGGGCGAACCGACACTCCGCTTCGACGGTGCCGCGCAAGGCGCGTTGAAGTACCGTACGGGACCAGCGAGCGCTGAGCTGAAATCGCCGCATCGAGAGCGCTTGCTCGCGCTTCCTCCCTTGATGAAACTGCCGGAGGAGCTCGAACATATCATTGCCGAGACGACTAAACTTGAAACACCCACTGAGCGGATTGCAGCGCTCACGGAGCTCGTGAAGAAGCGTCTGCTTTACGATCAATCGACGACAACAGCCCAGGCGTACACGCAATTCCTCACCAAGTCCCCCCGCGCCGGGTGGCTCGACTTCGTATTCACATATGGCCGCGGAGATTGTGATGTTAAAAACACAGCGCTTGTCGTGTTGCTGCGCAGGATCGGTGTTCCCGCCCGTCTGGCGATCGGAGTGGTAGGTCAGGGCGGACGGGCCAGGCCCGGGATGCACGCCTGGGTCGAATACTATGACGATTCGTGGCGCGAGGCCGACGCCACAGGCGGGACAGAAGAAACGCGGGTCGTTTCGCCGGAGGTCCCCCTCGAGTCGATACCGAACCAGGTGCCTCGACGGCTCGAACCCACGCTTCAAGCCCCCCCGGAACAGGGTCAATGGAGATCGAGCAATCCATGGTTGAGAAAGGCCGCTCTGGTCGCCGGAGGTGTCGCCCTCACCGCGGCGGTTATCGCTCTTTTATTGCTCTTCACCGGCCAGACGCGGCGCGAGATCTTCGCCGAG
>JAAEQG010000004.1 GCA_024231775.1 bacterium | reverse complement strand
TCCATCCAGCTGTCGTCCCCACCGGTGAAGTCCAGATAGAGGTTTGGCCAGACGGGGCTCTCGTGTGGAGACGGTGGTGGGTATATCTGATCGTAGTGCTGCTTCATCGCCTTGCCACCCATACGATTGAGCAGATCCCGTCCGGAAGGACTATGCCAGTCAGGGAACGACGTTAGCCCGCTCGGGTCAATATACGCCAAGGGGCTGTTCCTGACATAGGCATACGCATTCAGCCCGCCAGCGACTCCGATCGGGTCGCGTTGGAGGAAGCGGCCGAGGGCGGGGTCGTAGTAGCGGGCGCCGACGTGCAGGAGGCCCGAGCTTTCCGGCGAGCCGACGCTGGTTGCCGAGGGCGCTTGGTAGCCCCAGGCGCCGGCGAAGCCGTAGCGGGTCAGCGGGGTGGTCGGCGCGGTTACCGGCACGCCGAACGCCGTGTACAGGCGATTCGCATCCCCGAGCACAGCGCCCGCGTCGTCCGTGAGCGTTCGCGTCGTGCCGAGGTGGTTCGCATGGTAGAACATCGTGCCGCTTCCGAGGGCGTCGTGCTGCCAGTGGCCGGGGCGATAGCGCATCAACTCCGTCACCGCACCGCCTTGGGCCACGGTGTAATCGGCGTAGACGGACTGGCCCAGGTAGTCCGACCAGGTATCCCCGCCGGGGAGCGGCTCGAGCGTTTCCGG
>JAAEQG010000003.1 GCA_024231775.1 bacterium | reverse complement strand
CGGCTTCCAGCCGGCTCGTGGGCTTTTGCCCTCGCATCGACGCTTCGCGCCTTAAGGGGGACTTCGTCCCCCGGGCCGGCTGGAAGCCGGCGCTCCCAGCACGATCGAGGTCGTTCCCATTCGCAGAATATGGCCAAACGACATCACTACTTCGTTGTTGCCGCCATTGTTCCTGCTTATCCGTGCGCGGGCGACCGGTTGCGCCCGTTCAGGATTCAGGGCAAGTGGACCAGGATCTCGTCGCCGGCGACGACGAACGATTGCTCCCAGATCGCACCCTCGATCCCCAGGCGAAGGGAGTATCTCCCCGGACTCAGCCTGCCGAGGGCAAACGCTCCTCCGTCGGAAAAACGGCTCGCCGCTGCCACGCCCGAAAGATAGGGGCTGATCTCCGGCCCCTGTGCCGGGTAGAGCGCCAGAAACTCGATCGCCTTGCCGCCGGAGAGCTTCGGGTCGCACCCGAGCGCGACCGCGGCGCCGGGGGGAAGCGTCCGCTCGAAGCGGGCGGGCGCACCGCCTTCAATCCGGATCTGCCCGGAGATGCCCGTGCCCGCCACGGCGTCGGACCACACCAGGAAATACTCGCCGGGACGGAGGTTTCTGAAATGTTGTCGGCCGTAGCTGTCGGTGGGAAGCGACGCCGCCATCAGGCCGCTGCGGTTGAGAAGCGTCGCCGGAGCACCGGCGGCCGGGCTGCCGTCGCTACGCTCCAGGCGCACCCTGAGGGAACCGTTTTCGCCGCGCTCCAACGCGACGCGCAGCGGCGGCGCCTCGGCCCTCACCGCGACGCCCTGAAGGCTCGCGGTCACGTAGTCCGGCGCCGTCACCTCGACCGTGTAGGCGTCGCCGGGCTCGAGGCCGGGGATGGTGAACCAGCCCGCGACGTCGGAATCCGCCCGCTCTACTTCCCTACCGGTGGCCCCGACCACCCGCACGGTGCCTTCGACCCCCACTTCGGAGTCGCGATCGACGAGCTGGCCGCGCAGATCCACGCCGCCGATGTCCACGACCACGCTGGCCTGCGGTTGGTCCGGGACCCGGATCCGGCGCGTTGCCGTGGTCGCGTCGTCGCCGAGATAGCTCACCCACAGAGCGCCGGCCGGAGAGTCGGCGAGGTGGAAGGTCCCCTCACGGGTGACCGCCGCCGACAGGCTGGTCTCGGGCAGACCGTAGGTCGCGCGTTGCGTGGGATGCGACCCCTGGAGCAGGATCTTGCCGCGATGAAGCCCCGGGTCGAGGGCCGAGGTCAGGGTCACCAGGCCGCCGGCCCAGTGTGTTAGAAATCGGTTGAAAATACGTTCGATGTCTCATCATATTACCGGTTCCCTGCGAAAATGGCAAACTACCGAGGGAAGCTCAGTCAGCGGCCGGACCGCCGAACGAAAGCAGCAGCTCGCCAGATGCAGGCAGGTAACCACTTACACATTCAGTCCCCGGCCGAGGCCCGCCCAGCAATGTGAAAAGCTTCGAGGGGTGGATCAGGCACGCGGAGTACTCTCCGGGCTCCATGTTGGGAACGACGAAGGAATTGTCGTTCTGCTGCACCTGTCCATGGAACCTTGCCCACGTCAATAGCAAACTGAGCGCTTGAATCCCGCTTCTATGGAGGAGGTAGGCTTTTGGGGAATCCCAGAGTTTCGGATTCGCCGAATCCGGCAGATCCACGATGAGAGTACCGCTCGCTCCAGTGACGGGTATGATCAGAGGTTGTTCAACATCGGCTCGCAGCCGCTGAAACTGGTACCCGAAGCCCGGAGCGGCTATTTCGAGAAAGAATTCCTGCGTGCTGGAAGGTAGATGGGCCTCGAAGTAGCCCATGGCATCACTGATTTCCGTGGGAACAAGAATACTATGCATGCAGCAGGGTGTTGCCACGATTCGTGCTCCGGCGATTCCTTGGTTACCCGCAATAACCCGCCCTCGAACTTTCTTTTCGGGCTGGAGAACCAAGCGAACGTGTCTTGTCTTCGCACTATTCTCGAGTTCAACCGTTACCTCTTCTGAATAGAGGAGTTCGCCTGCCATCGAGTCCTCGGCGATGGCCGTAACAACTCCGGGAGGTAGCCCATAAACCCGAAATTCGCCCTCTGCATCCGTTTGCGTCCGAACATCCCGTACGATTTCCTCCACGCTCTGAACTGTAACTATTGCACCCTGGACCGGTATACCGTCCGAATCAACGACCACTCCCTCGATCCTCGTGTCAGGTACTCGAATTTCGACCTCCGCATAAGACTTGCCCGGCTTTTTAGCGATTTTGACCTGCTGAAAACTCCGTCGAACTTCCGAATCAACGCCGATGACCGCAACTTCCCACATGCCCGGCTGCGGCAGCAATCCCTCAAACCGACCTTCGGCGTCGGAATGAAACGTCACCGATGCAGACATTTTTTTGAACCGCATTTCGGCGAGCAGGGCGCCGGCGCCCCAGAAGATCGCTCCGTTGATCTCGATCAGTGGTAAATCAATAAAAAGCGGTGGGGGATCCGACTCTATCTTAAGCTCTTGACCGAACCATTGCGCCCCGTCGGCGGTTCTTACCACCAGCCAATAACTCCCCGGAGGTACGCCCGACCTGCTCCAGAAACCACCGGCCTCTACCGCAGTTTCATCAAAGGTCGCCATCACCTTCGAGCCGCGATCGAGCTGAATCATTTTGATCAGCCATGGCTCGCCCGACGGATGCACCGGCGGCTCAACGTACACTTCGATCCGTTGCGGTTCGCGGAGAATCAACGGTGGATCCGAAATGACGGTTTCTTCATCTTGAAGAACTCGCACCGTTGCCCGGGCGGGGGAAAATGGTTCTTTGCTTGCCTCGATCACATACTCACCGGGAGTCACACCGGGAATTTGAAAGAATCCCCGATGATTTGCTTTTGTTGACATCCTCAGCCGATTCAACCGTTCGCGGGCCGCCGAGTCTCTGTGGTGGTCCAACGAGCCGGGGTTCAATGTGACCAGCGCTCCCTCCGCGATCTCTCCCGTTCCGGTCTCGACCCAGCCGAGCACCGAGGCACCGCGGCGGAACTCCAGGGCTCCGAAGTCCAGCGGTCTGTCTACCCTCACGTCAACCCCCCACCGGTACTGGCTGATATAGCCCTCGGCGGCCAAGCGGAGGTCCAGGCGTGCTGCTGGAAGCTCGCAGGTCCAGTGATCCTTTTCCGCCGGGCAGACGACCGATCCAGCGGGTTCGGCAGCAACCCGACCCATGGCTGGTGCGGGCTCGAAATGTACCACGATCTGCGGGGGTGGCTCTTCGTTGTCACCAGCGGTGAGCCGCGCCTGAAGGGTTCCAACGGGCCACAGCCTGAACTGCACCCGGTTTTCTCCTTCTGCAATCTGCAATGACTTCGGAGCGGACCAAAATCCTCCCACATTCACTGCGTAACTCCATGTTCCCGGTTCCATGTCTATCGTCATTTCCCCAGGAGCAGTCATCTCGAAGACCATTTCTGTGGACGCCTCGGCCGTGAGCGGTTTGCTCCGGAGCTTTGCCGTCAATGTACCTGCAACGGCCGCGGTCTGAGGCTGTGTGAGGCCGGCGTCGACTACCGAGACCCGGACAGGAACAGCATGTGCTTCAATTACCAGCAGAAACGAAAGCAGTGCAAGTAGTGCATTCTTGATATAGCTGCGGTTGTTGTGTGACATACCTGAACTCCGGAGCCCCGGAGGGGCGGCATATGGCCCTCCGGGATTGGAATGGTAGTGGGATATTCCGATCCTGCGGCGGGCTTGGTGAGCATCGGAGTCCACCGAGGTCCGAACTACAATCCTATGCCGCCTTGGTGGCTGGTCTCGCGCTTGAAGGAAGGTTCTACTCCGTTGTCCCAGTCCACCACTGTGCCTTGTGTAGCTCTATGGGCCACTTGGCAGCAACACCAGCCACCGCATGAACGGTTGGCGGTATCGTGCCACAGGGCCGTACGGCTGTCAACCCCCGGCTTGAGGGTATTCTACGCCATACGCGCCTGACGGGAGCTCAGCCTTCGGCAGGTTCGAGGTGCCAGGCACTTAGCCTCCAGGCTCTTCTTGATCGGCTTAGTAGGCGGGCTTCGGCGGCCTAGGCGGAGCCGCGGGCCGACGACGCGGGCGGGTGGCGGCGGCCCGGGAGCGGATCTGCTCGCGGTTGGGCATCGCGCTGCCGGCGATGAGCGAGCAGGGCCTTGCGGCCGTCGCTCCGGGGACGCGCTTCGGCTATCTCCCGGACGCCCAGGCGGAGGAGATGGCGCAGCTGCTGTGGGAGATCGCCCGCGAGGAGACGACGGGACGGCAGCTGCATCTGCTGCGGCACGAGCTCCTCTTCGGTGGGCCGGAGCTCTTCGAGCTGCTCAGCCGCCGGAGCCGTGAGATCGGGCGACGCAACCGCCGGCACGGGGTGGTTGCTCGCGGAGATGGCGCTGGCGACGGTGGAGGGTAGCGCGGCAGTGCTGGGCGAGCGCTACGGGGATCTCCACGCCCTCGCTCTCGCGCGGCTGGGCAACGCGCGACGTCGTCGCTTTTGTGTCTGATGACCGACACCGAATCTCCCTGACGCCTCATTACCGCAAAAAATCCCCACTGCCGCCCTCATTCGGCACCTCGGGGCAACCTCGATTGCGCTCATTCTGAAAGATGCTTGGCACCAGAGGAGGGGGGCAAAGGGGCGGCCACGGAAACCGGCCCCTACGGCGATGGAACCGGCGTTTCGGCCGGATTCCTGGCCGTGGTCTCGATCTCGTGAAGGGGGTACTCCACGGTCGGGACGTGGAAAATGCCTGAGCCTTCGAAGCAGGTTTCTCCTGATAAGCACTGCCCCCCCGTGGCCGCCCCGAGACAGGTGTCGAATGCCAACGTATCCGTGATCGCCGGTGAGGACACGCCCAGGGGGTTGGTGTATTGCCACCTGACACCGGTCAGGGTGTCAGTGACGTACAGCGTGTAGCCAACGTTGGTGGTCGCTGCACTGAACACCCAATAGTGGTCGTTGATCGCACAGCCGTCGAGGACCTTGACGAGCATCTCCCAGTTGTCGTCGTTGAAAAACCAGAAAATTCCGGAGTTGTTCGTGCGGTATTCCAATGCCCGGCCGACACCTGAATTGCCGTGGAAGTCATACCAATCCACTGCCACGCCAAAGCGGCCCTCGTTGAGGCACAGGTTCTGCCCTGTGTCGTTGCACGGGGGTAGCATGGGGCCTTTGTAGATCGTGAGGGCCGTTGCCGGCAGTGCCGACATCAAGATCAACAACAACGTGAGGACAGTAAGTCGTTTCATGGCGTCGCCTCCTTCCTGGTTGGTTTGGTTCATTCCACAATGGTCTCCGACCATCGAGACGTGTCTCCCGACTCAAAGTCGTCTGCGAACACGTCGCTCATCAGCAACAAGTTATCGGCGCAGTCGCCAGTTCTGTCGCAGTAGATCTGGCTGAGCGTACGCTCGATCGATTCGAAAGTGTAGCCGATGTAGAGAAAAATCGTGTCGGCCGTGTATTCGGTATCACCAGCGTTGAGCCAATGGAGTTTGCCAGCCTTCATGGAGGCGCGCTGGTTTCCCAACGGGCACGTAGTCACCGGCGGATAGATTCCACCACAATGTTTAGTCATATACAATGAGGCCGTGCCGATGTACATGAGGCCGAACTGAAGGCTGGTTGGGGAT
>JAAEQG010000002.1 GCA_024231775.1 bacterium | reverse complement strand
CAAATTCGAGCGCCCCCAGATCCTCATGCAGGCAGGCACACCCGCGTACCTCTACGCCCCGTCCGGCACCGCCCTGAACGACGAAGACGGCACCGGCGTCCACCTGCTCCGCAACACCATCCCCAATTGAGACAGCGTCCTTGCCCCACGCGGAAAAGGCTATTGCGAATCGTCCGCCTCGTGGTACGTCTTGATGGCGTGAAATTCCGGATCGTGCGGGAAGACGTCCGCATTGAACTGAGCGTTATACGCGAACCCGGCCGACCAGACCTGCCCGGTCGCCGAATCGAGAATGAAGGCATGGCTGTCGTTCGTCTCGATCTCGAATCGCCCGTACTCCTCCAGCAGCACGCGGGGCACCGCCCCGATCAGACAAAGCACCAGCGCCGCCAGCAAAGCTCCGATCAGAACGCTCTTGATATCGATGGAATGATGCATGAGTGGTCTCCCTTTCTATGTATGCCGCACGTATCGTCAGGGTCCCCGAACCGCGGAGGACCCCACGCCAACAACTTCACATTATCGAGACGCCGCCCGCCGATAGAAGTTCCACAATTCGGACGTTTTTCT
>JAAEQG010000001.1 GCA_024231775.1 bacterium | reverse complement strand
GTCGATCGTCAACTTTGGCGAGGTGCTGTACATCACCGAGCGCGAGCAAGGGCTGCAGGCGGCCCAAAGGGTGGTCGCCACCATCGATCAGCTTCCTCTCCGCGTGGTGGAAGCCGACCGCTCGCGGACCTTCGCTGCCGCGCACGTCAAAGCCCACTACGCCGTCTCCTACGCAGATGCTTTCGCGATCGCCCTGGCCCAAGAAGTCGAGGGCCGGGTGGTGACGGGTGACCCTGAGTTCGAGAAGATCGAAGATCTCGTGTCGGTGAGCTGGATCGGCCGCTCGTCGCGTTGAGCGCGGCGGCCCTGGAGCCGGCGCTCCCGGACCAGGGCCCGGGCCAGGGCCACCCGCTGCCACCGAAGATGCCGTTGTCGAGCTTGGCGGAGGCGCAACAGGAGAAGCAGCTGGTCTCGATCGGTGAGCAGATTGGCCGGTACGTCTGTGTGACGACGCCTCAGGCGTAGACCTGCGACCGAGCCTCTGCTCGGTCATTCATGTCGACCTTGCCGGAACCACCACGGAGATCGGGCGCAACCGGTCGCCCGCGCACGGATATGCAGGAACAATGGCGGTAACAACGAAGTAACGACGGCGTTGGGCCATATTTCTGCGAATTGGAACGACCTCGATCGTGCTGGGAGCGCCGGCTTCCAGCCGGCCCGGGGACGAAGTCCCCCTTAAGACGCGAAGCGTCCATGCGTGGGTTGCG